>CALVDP010000065.1 GCA_944326315.1 uncultured Bacteroidales bacterium | reverse complement strand
TGGGTCCAGGTTAAACTGAAGTTTTTCCATATCCTCACCTCGGCAATTTGTGCAGGCACAATTGCACTCTGTTCGTCGATGGTTTCGAAGAAAGACATTTGAGGGTGACACAAAATCTCTTTTGCGTCACCCTCCTTTAGTTCTGATGGAGCATTATTCCGAACGTCAATTCCCGTGAATAGAGAAAAACGTCCGGCCGGCTCTCCGTCATGTCCGGTTATTCTATCTTCCGCCGGACTTCTTGTCAGTGCGTCTTGCAGGACCTTTGCTGTCACGGCGAGGACCTCTGTCACCCTGCGGTCTCGGCTTGCGCTCCGGCTCCACATAGCCTTCCGGCTTAGGGAGAAGCGCCCTGCGTGAAAGTCTCATCTTGCCTGTCTTCTCGTCGATTTCAAGCAGCTTGACATCCACTTCGTCGCCTATGTTGAGGATATCCTCGACCTTCTCGGTCTTGCCCCAGTCGAGTTCGGAAATATGCAGCAGTCCCTCTTTGCCTGGAAGTATCTCCACAAAAGCTCCGAATTCAAGGATAGACACCACCTTGCCGTGGTATATCTGTCCGACCTCAGGAACAGCGCAGATGCCGTTGATCCAGTCGAGCGCCTTGTCCATTGCGTCCTTGCTTTCTCCGAAGATATCCACGATGCCTTCTCCGTTCTCTTCAGTGATGGTGATGGTCGTGCCAGTCTCCTTCTGTATCTTCTGGATGACTTCGCCGCCTTTTCCGATGACAGCCCCGATGAAGTCACCAGGTATCCTGATCTGTACGATACGAGGTACAAACGGCTTGTAGTCTTCGCGCGGCTCGCTGATGCATTTCATCATCTCGCCCATGATGTGCATCCTGCCCTGGCGTGCCTGCTCAAGTGCCTTCTCAAGCACTTCATAGGAAAGCCCGTCCACCTTGATGTCCATCTGTGTGGCTGTGATGCCGTCCTTCGTACCGGTTACCTTGAAGTCCATGTCTCCGAGATGGTCTTCGTCTCCGAGAATGTCGCTCAGGATAGCGTATCTGTTGTTAGGGTCTTTCTCGTCAGTGATCAGTCCCATGGCGATACCTGCTACCGGCTTCTTGATCTTCACACCTGCATCCATGAGGGCCAGGCAGCCTGCGCAGACAGTAGCCATTGATGAAGAACCGTTGGACTCCAGAATGTCGGAAACCACGCGTACGGCGTAAGGGTTTTCCGGAGCAAGCGGAACCATAGGCTTGAGAGCCCTCCATGCAAGGTTTCCATGTCCGATCTCACGGCGTCCTACGCCTCTCTGTGCCTTGGCCTCTCCAGTGGCGAACGGAGGGAAGTTGTAGTGAAGTACGAACTGCTCCGTCTTCTGTACAAGCACCTCGTCCAGCTCCTTCATGTCCAGTTTGGTGCCGAGGGTCACGGTCGAAAGCGACTGAGTCTCGCCCCTGGTGAATATCGCAGAGCCGTGGGCGCAAGGAAGGTAGTCCGTCTCACACCAGATAGGACGTATCTGGGTGCATGAACGGCCGTCGAGACGGAGACCTTCGTCGAGGATCATTTTCCTCATGGCTTCTTTCTCTACGGCATGATAGTACCTTTCCACCATCATCTGCTTGGCTTCCCTTTCCTCTTCAGGGATAGTCTGGTAGAATTCCTCCTTCAGCGCATCGAAGGCGTCTGTCCTCTCCTGTTTCGGCAGACCGGACTTGGCGATGGCATAGCACCTGTCATAGCAGAAAGTCTCCACAGACTTGCGGAGCTCCTCATCGTTCTCCTCATGGCAGTAAGTCCTCTTGACTGTCTTGCCGGCCTCTTCCATGAGCTCCATCTGCACCTTGCAGTGTTTCTTGATCTCTGTATGTGCGAACTTGATGGCTTCGAGCATCTCTGCCTCGCTCACTTCTTTCATCTCGCCCTCGACCATCATGATGTTGTCGTATGTAGCTGCCACCATTATGTCCAGGTCGCAGTTCTCCATCTCACTGAAAGCAGGGTTGATCTTGAGTTCCCCGTTGATCCTGGCTACCCTGACCTCAGAAATCGGACCTCCGAACGGAATGTCGCTTACTGCCAGTGCCGCTGATGCTGCCAGACCCGCGAGGGCGTCCGGCTGGATGTCTTTCTCCGCCGAGATCAGGTTGATCGTGACGAATACCTCTGCATGGAAATCCTCCGGGAAAAGCGGCCTGAGAGCCCTGTCCACGAGCCTTGCGGTAAGTATCTCCGCATCCGAAGCCTTCCCTTCACGCTTCATGAAGCCTCCCGGGAAGCGTCCTGCCGAGGCGAATTTTTCCTTGTAGTCTACCTGGAGCGGCATGAAATCCACGTCAGGTTTGGCGTCCTTGGCGCAAGTGACACACGCGAGGAGCATTGTGCCCCCCATTTTCACTACGACCGACCCATCTGCCTGCTTGGCAAGCTTGCCGGTCTCGATTTCGATTATCCTTCCGTCGGATAATTCGATTTTTTTGTTGATGATATTCATGTAATTATGTTCAGTCTGCCTCCCCCTATGGGAGTTGATTTATACTTATTGCTTTACCTTCGTATCGTGACCTGACTCTGACCGCAGACCGATCTTTTTAGCCGGAGCAGGGATGGATTTCATCCTAAAAAATGAGGGGAGACCGGCTTCCGGCCACCCCTCATTGCATTCTTTCCCCTATTATCGACGGAGACCGAGTTCCTTGACGATATTTCTGTATCTCTCGATGTCGGCTTCCTTGAGGTAATCAAGAATACGACGTCTCTTACCGACCAACTTCAGAAGAGAAAGACGTGTAACATGGTCTTTCTTGTTGGTCTTGAGGTGCTCGGTAAGGTGAGCGATACGGTAGGAAAATAGAGCAACTTGACTCTCAGGAGAGCCGGTGTCCTTATTAGACTTTCCGTACTTCGCGAAAATCTCTTGCTTCTTTTCAGCCTGTAAATATTCAGCCATTTTGCAAAAAGATTAATAAATTGTTAATAATGTCGTAAAATCCCTTCTGCGGAATTTTGCGGCGCAAATTTAAGTATAAAATCAGATAAAACAATATTTTCTTGCGGAAAATTTTGATAATCAGTGAATGGAACGTACGTGTCTCCCGAATGTCGACGCTATCTCGTCCCTGACGCTTCTCCATGCCGGCATGAGTTTCCTCAAGGACGTGTTCCGTGGCGAGGATGCACTCTACCGCCGCTATCAGGAGCAGAACGGGGATGAGATGCCTGTAGGACCACATCTGCGGTTCATAGAACGGATGCCTGACAGTCAGCATCCTCAGTATGCAGACGGCAAGTGTGGCCGGAGCTGTCACCACAAGAGTTTTCATGACCGGACTGTCAAGCCAGTCGTGGAACTGCCCGTAACAGAAGAAATAGGCGGTCTGGAGCAGGAATGCTGACCACAGCACGGCTCCCAGCCAGTCTATCCCGTACAGCGGGAATTTGGGTACGGCTCTCGTGTGCCTTGTGCAGCATACCAGGAAAAGCAGGTCGATGACCATCATTCCTGCCACAAGATAATTCATGCTGCTCCAGGCCAGGTGATACATGAGCCATGCCGACAATATGCCGGAGATCTGCATGCTGCCGAGTATGACGATGTGCAGGAAGGGGAAGAAAACGGTGAAGTCCCGCTCCGGAGTCATCCACAGCTGTATGGTGGACATGCATTCGAATGTGCCCTGGATCTTGCATATCCCTTCCACGAAGCAGACTGCCCAGAGCAGTGGCAGGAAAGTGATGTGAGGTGCAGCCAGGTTGCACAGGAGCACACCTGCCGCAGCCGCACAGAGCAGTGTCCTGTTGGTGAAACGGAATTTCATGCGGAACAGCACGGGGAACCATACCGCCATGCCTGCAAGGTTGGCGTAAAGCCCCATCATGATATCTTCCCTCATGAAGGCCGTGGCTCCTCTCATCCCTTCCATTGTCCCTGCATACACTCCTCCCGACAGTTGGAAGGTGACAGCGATGACAAGGTATATCCAAGGCCCGGCCTTCGCGGGGACGAACTCCCTGATCATCGGCATCTGGAACGGTACGTTATGTTCAGGTGCTCCCATATCAGTACCTTACCTTGCATTCCACATTGAAACCGGCACGGAGTCCTGCCAGGTCTTCCTCCGTTCCTTCGAGGCGGATCCGTACTGATACTCTCTGCTCGACCTTGACGAAGTTGCCTGTGGCATTGTCCTGCGGTATTGTCGAGAAGGCAGCCCCTGTCGCATCCGATATGGATTCCACGATTCCCCTGTATGTCTTGCCGGGGACGGCGTCTGCCGTAATTTCAGCCTCGGCCCCTTCACGTATGTGCTTCAGCTGCGTCTCCTTGTAGTTGGCTGTCACCCACAGACTGGTGCCGTCAACGATATCCACCATTGTCTGCCTGGGCAAGATGCAGCTTGAATTCGGAATCTTCGATCGTCACGAGCGTGTCTCCCTTCCTTACAGCCCCGTACTCTTCGAAGCGAATCTCCTTGATAAAGCCGGAAACTCTTGTGTTTACAGGCGTTATATGCCTTCTTACCTGCGCATTGTCCGTATACTCCACTCTGCCCGGATGGACGAAGCGCGAACAAACATATTCCAAGGCTCCTGCCAGGAGACAGATCACTATGGTATTGTATACGATTTTCCTGATTTTTCTTGACATTTTCTTATTCTCCTTCATTTTCATTTTTCTGATCCGACCGTTGTGATTACAGGGTGTGGGACAGGTATTTCATCTTGTAATAACAATATATCACACTTATCCGTGCGTTCTCAAGAGACAGTTCCGCACTCAGCTTCATATTGCCTGCATCAAGCATGTCCGTCAGCAGGGCGAGGTCGTTCTCGTATCTGTTCCGGACGACAGAATAATTCTACGTGAATTCGATGAAATGAATGGAATGAATTTCATCGAATTACCTCTATGGAGGACGAAGTCCGATGTAAGTTCTCCCCTACGCAGGGGAGAATTTAAGAGGGGTGACACGAAAAAGGAAATGGATTTCGAAGAAATCGTAACGTCAGTTCGACGGAATCTTTGATACTGAACATAATAATTCGTCGAACTGACGTTAATTCTCGTCCGCGAGTCTTACAGCCTTCTCCTGCGTGCTCAGGTCTGCAAATGATGTCATGAAGTCTGCATATCCTTCATTTATGGACATGTCCGTGACTTCCCGGACCTGTCTGTGCATCATTTCCGCCTGCCTGACCTCGTCTCGCGCCTGCCGTATCTTACCCTTGCTTTTGAACAGGGAATCTAAGGCTGTCCAATGTCTACGATACCCTCGGCATGGACAGGATGGCCCTGGACACATACAGGAAACATGTGGCTCTGAAGGATTCCACATACCTGGACAAGATAGACGAGAATGTCCAGCTGGTCGCCGCCATGTATGACAATTATGTCCAGATGACCAGGAGCGAGAGGGTGAAGAGACTTCTGTGGTATTCGATAGTGGCCATACTCCTTGTCGGGACAGTCGTTGTCATCCATTTCCGCAGAAAAATCTGGAAGCAGTCTAGACGTGCGGCATATCTTGAAGAGCTGTACCGCAATGTATCCGAGGAGAAAAACGCACTGTCCGACATAAAGAAGAATTCAGTCCTCATAGACGAATCCGCAAGGAATGTCATAGAGAACAGGCTCGCCGTCCTGGATGAACTGCTGACGACCCGCCGCCTCGGGACCTATTCCCCGAAACGGGCCCTGGAGATGATAGAATTCATCGCCCTTGACCAGGAAGCCTACATGAACTCCCTCGGGTTTATGTTCTCCCTCCGGCATCCTGCAATGTCGGACTATCTTCGCGGCAGGCAGTTCTCCACATGGGAAATAGGATACTGCAGCCTTTACTGCATGGGGTACAAGGGCAAGGATATAGGGAATATCCTCAGTTCGAGCAGATATTACAAGATCAACAGTGCAATCCGCAAGAAACTCGGCCTCGGACCGACGGAGACCAATCTGGACATTTACCTCAAGAAACTGATTGCCGATATCGAGGCAGGAGGGGAGACGCAAAAGTGACTTTTCGCCGGTTGCGCTTTCTTCGGGGAAGGAATAATCGCCGCGGATCATAGATTTTCTGCCGTTTGGCAGACTTTTTCTTTTTCTGTTTGCTCAAGTGTTTGATTATCAGTGGCGGAACGTCTTCAGAATGTCAAACTTATTATTTGTGCGGCAAACTATCGGACAGTAATTTTGCATCCCGTAAATCATTTGATTGGAATATATGAACGGATGCAGACAATTGTCCCTGATATTGTCCGGGACCTTGTTTTGGCTGTCCATGCTCTTGCCGGCCGGTCTTGCCGCCCAGGAGACGGACGGGAAGTATGAAGTGAAGGGAACGGTCACTGACGATCTGGGCAACCCTCTTGCCGGGGCTGCCGTGATAGTGAGAGGCCAGCCTGTGTCAGAGGGCGTAATCACGGACCTTGACGGGACATTCAGCATAATGGCTCCTCCGAAGTCAGTGCTGCTGATATCCTATGTGCGATACAGGGAGGTGCGTTATCCTGTGGGGACCAGACGCAAGGTCAATGTGGAGATGGAGGAAGATACCGAATACCTGGACGATGTCGTGGTGATAGGTTACGGTACGCAGAAGAAGTCGGACCTGACGGGATCCGTGGCGTCGGTGGATGCCAGGGACATCAAGGATCTCCCTGCACGGTCAGTGTCTGAAGCCCTTCAGGGCAAGGTGGCAGGTGTGATGGTCTCCAAGAATGACGGCAAGCCGGGGAGTACGGCAGACATTGTCATAAGGGGAGTCGGCTCCATAAACGGGCTGAACCCTCTGTTCGTGATTCTCATCACTACCAGACAGGGCGAATACAATGCCGCGCCGCGGCTTTCATTTTCAGCCAGGGCAGGTGTCAGGTCGCTCTCCGACATGTACGACCTGCTGGGCACACAGGACTTCGTGAGGGTGAAACAGGCGCTCGGAGAGGACAATGCCATCTTCAGCGACGCCTCCTCCCTGCCGGATACCGACTGGCCTTCGGAAATATACAGGAACGGCATAGAACACAGCTACAATCTCTCGCTGTCCGGCGGAAGCGGGAAGATCCGCTACTATCTTGGCGGCGCATACGAAAGGGAGAACGGGACGCAGCTGGAAAGCTACTGGGAACGCATCTCGGCCCGGCTGAACGTGGATTATGCCGTGAACAAGGCGCTCAATGTCGGGACACGCATATATTTCGCCAGAGTCAGGGAGAATCCGTACTCGCTTTCGTTCCCGTGGGTGTCCGTCCCCTACATAACGGTGACTAATCCGGACGGCTCTGCTGTACGAGAGATGGGCCGAGATGTTCGGCGAGATGAGATGGTGGGAGGATGTGCGCCGCCTCAGGATAGGGAAGGAGGAAGCGGACTACTACAAGACCGTATCCGGCCCGGGTGCCGCCAAGTCCAATATCATCTGGAAGGATACAAACTACGCGATGCCTATCCCGACCACTGAATTCGAATCCAATCCGTCTTCCGGAATGGTGCAGACTCCGGGCTACTGATGAAATGTAAATGTAAGTCACCGGACTATTGTTTTTTCAAAAAATGATTTTTATCTTTGTAAGAAACGTATTGGAATATGGCAGGACGCTCACTATATCTACGACTATTGTCTCTACAGAATTCCCCCTTATGGAACTCTGAAAGGTGTCGTAATGTATAGAAGTCCAGTATGACCATATACAGAATGAGCCTCCGGAGTTTCGCGCCGGGGGCTCATTCTGTATACGGCAGTACAATGTCAGGAATTACGAACTTAAAGATTATATCATGGACCAGAAACTTTATGTCTTTGACACAACACTGAGGGATGGTGAACAGGTCCCCGGATGCCAGTTGAACACTATTGAGAAGATTGAGCTTGCCAAGCAGCTTGAAGCCATGAAAGTGGATATCATAGAATGCGGCTTCCCTGTTTCCAGCCCCGGTGATTTCAAGTCTATCGTGGAGATATCCAAGATAGTGACGGAGTCTACTATCTGCGCCCTGTCCAGGGCAGTGGAGAAGGATATCGAGGCGGCTGCCGACGCCCTGCACTATGCAAGGAGGAAGAGAATTCATACCGGAATAGGCACTTCCGACTATCACATCAGGTACAAGTTCAATTCCAACCGTGAGGAAATCCTTGAAAGAGGCGTCGCCGCAGTGAAATACGCCAGGAAATTCGTAGATGACGTGGAATTCTATGCCGAAGATGCCGGAAGGACCGAGAATGAATATCTTGCGCGTGTCGTTGAGGCTGTGATCAATGCGGGGGCCACAGTCGTCAACATCCCCGACACGACAGGATATTGCCTTCCGGAAGAATACGGCGCCAAGATCAGGTATCTCTTCGACCACGTCCCTAATATTGACAAGGCGGTGATCTCCACCCATTGCCACAATGACCTTGGCATGGCTACGGCCAATACGCTGGCCGGAGTGCTGAACGGCGCGCGCCAGGTAGAGGTGACGATCAACGGTGTCGGCGAGAGGGCCGGCAATACTGCCATGGAAGAGGTAGTCATGGCCATAAAGTGCCGCAAGGACATTCCCGTCTATACGGATATCGTGACGAAGAACTTCTACAAGATGTCGCATTCCGTCTCCACATTGATGAGGATGCCGGTGCAGCCAAACAAGGCGATAGTCGGAAGGAACGCATTCGCCCATTCCTCAGGCATACATCAGGACGGGGTGCTGAAGAACAGGGAAAGCTACGAGATCATAGACCCTGCAGATGTGGGTGTCAACGATTCCACCATCGAGCTTACCGCCAGGAGCGGCAGGGCTGCGCTGAACCATCATTTCCAGAGACTCGGCATCCACATGAACAAGGAGGAACTGGATTCCGCATACGACAAGTTCCTCAAGCTGGCCGACTGCAAGAAGGAAATCAACGATTCCGATCTCTATGTCATCGCAGGCGTCACCCAGGACAAGCTCAAGCAGAGGATGAACCTCAAATATCTCCAGGTAGTGTGCGGACGGAACTCCATACCGATGGCTACGGTCAAACTTGTGATCGACGGCGAGGAGTGTGTCGCCACTTCCAGCGGAAACGGGCCTGTCGATGCCGCGTTCAAGGCTGTCAAGAGCCTTGTGCACAGGAAAATCACATTGGAGGAATATCTTGTGCAGGCCATCACGAGAGGGACGGACGATGTCGGCAAGGTGCATATCCAGATAGAGAACAAGGGCAACATCTATTACGGCTTTTCCGCCAACACGGACATCGTGACGGCCTCTGTCGAGGCATACGTCAATGCCATCTCCAAAATAATATAAAGTGAATCCGATGAAATGAATGGAATGAATTTCATCGAGGGGTCACCCACGAAAAAGGAAAGGGATTTCGAAGAAATCGTTAATATAGTCGCAGAAGATTTAACATATTATATGGTATCATGGGAAAGACATTATTTGACAAGATCTGGGACAGCCATGTCGTGAAGCATATTCCCGACGGGCCGGATGTCCTGTACATTGACAGGCATCTTATCCATGAGGTGACTTCTCCCCAGGCTTTCAATGCCCTGAAGGACAAGGGACTGAAGGTGTTCCGCCCGGAAAGGACATTCGCGACGTGCGACCACAACGTGCCTACGCTTGACCAGGACAAGCCGATCTCCGACGAGTCTTCGCGCAAGGCCGTGGAACAGCTTGCCTTGAATACATCGGCGAACGGCATCACATATTTCCCTCTCGGCGATCCTGGCAACGGGATTGTCCATGTGATAGGGCCGGAACAGGGGATAGTCCTGTGCGGACAGACGGTAGTGTGCGGAGACAGCCATACGGCGACCCACGGTGCTTTCGGCAACATAGCTTTCGGTATAGGCACAAGCGAAGTGGAGATGGTGCTGGCGACACAGTGCCTCCTGCAGTCCAGACCGCGCCAGGCCCGTATCGTGGTGGACGGGAAGCTTGCGGACAATGTCACACCCAAGGATGTCATACTGTATATCATATCGCAGCTCGGTACAGACGGATGCACGGGATGTTTCGTGGAATATGCCGGCGAGGTCTTCAGGAACATGAGCATGGAGGGCAGGATGACAGTCTGCAACATGAGCATAGAGATGGGTGCGAAAGGAGGTCTTATAGCTCCGGACAAGACCACATTCGAGTACATATCTGGCCGCAGATTCGCTCCGTCAGGCCGCAAACTTGAGGAATGCATTGCTGTATGGAGTACGTTGGAGACTGACAGTGACGCCGTTTTCGACAAGGAATACCGTTTCGACGCATCCTGCATCAGACCGATGGTGACCTACGGCACCAACCCTGGAATGGGAGTCCCGGCAGACGGTTCGATCCCGGACAGGGCTGCCGGATGTGATGACGCCACATTCGACAAGGCCCTTGCCTATATGGGCTTCAGGAAAGGGGAGAAGATGTCCGGCAAGAAAGTGGACTATGTCTTTGTAGGGTCGTGCACCAATGGACGGATCGAGGATTTCAGGGCTTTCGCCAGGGCTGTAGCCGGCAGAAGGAAGGCGGAAGATGTGACTGTCTGGCTTGTCCCCGGGTCGAAGGAGGTGGAATCGGCGATAGAGAAGGAAGGTATCGGCGATGCCTTGCGGGCAGCCGGCTTCCAGATCAGGCAGCCGGGCTGTTCGGCATGCCTTGCCATGAATGCGGACAAGATACCTGAAGGCAAGTATGCGGTGTCCACGTCCAACAGGAATTTTGAAGGCAGGCAGGGATACGGTGCACGCACCATCCTGGCAGGTCCTCTTGTTGCCGCCGAGGCTGCGGTCACAGGCCGCATCGGCATGCCTTCAGTCTCTGACGGCTGCTCTGGGACACATGGAATTTCCGGTACTACCGGTACTAAATAACGTGAATTCGATGAAATGAATGAAATGAATTTCAGAGAATTACCTCTATAGAGGACGAAGTCCGGCGTAA
>CALVDP010000064.1 GCA_944326315.1 uncultured Bacteroidales bacterium | reverse complement strand
CCCGAAGGGACCGCGACCGGAGGAAGCGAAACCGACGACAAACCGAATGGAATACCGGACTGGTCCGGATATTCCTGAGGTGCGAAGGAGGAAAACCTGTCAAGGTTAATCCCCCTAACCGAGTGGTGAGCCGAGCGGCATGTCGGAATGTATTCCGATATGTCAGAGGCGGAACGAGGAAAAGCAATGTAATTGCTTAATAGGGGTCGTGAGCGGTTTATGAGAATGTCCGGTGGACATTCGAAAGCGAACAGAGGGGGTTAGGATGGATTTTGTCTTTCGAAGAAAGACATTTGAGGGTGACCAAAAGTCACTTTTGAGTCACCCTCACGAAAAAGGAAAGGGATTTCGAAGAAATTATAACAAGGACACAGGAAAATGAAAAAGACAAGAAAAAGTTTTGTAGTCGGCCTATGTTTCGGCCTGATACTCCTTCTGGCATGCATTGTAATATTCAATATTGACGTAAACGGGAGCGGCAAGGATGCCAGCCGTCCTGCAAAATACATTTTCCTGTTCATAGGGGACGGCATGGGAGCCACACAAGTGGCGGCTGCCGAATCATACCAGTCGTACCTGGAAGGTGAAAAGGGATTTGAAAGGATGTCGTTCACTCAATTCCCTGTGCTGGGCATGGCCGAGACATACTCTGCCAACAAGAATGTCACATGCTCGTCCGCTGCAGGTACGGCAATAAGCTGCGGTGCGAAGACACTCAACGGAAGGCTCGGCATCACGCCGGAAGGTGACACGCTGACAAGCATGGCGAAAATCCTTAAGGAAAAGGGCTACAAGGTAGCCATCATGAGTTCCGTCCCGGTGAACCACGCCACACCTGCTGCCTTCTACGCGCACAACACGGATCGAAATGCTTATTATGAAATCACTCAGGAGATTCCGGCAAGCGGATATGACCTTCTCGCAGGCTCCGGGTTCGTAGACTACGCAGGCAAGGACGGCAGTCTGACCGGAAGCAAGGAGCTCCTTGAGGCAAACGGGTACACCGTATGTTTCGGAGGAGAGGAATTCGACAAAGCCGTGGAGAGCGGGGCGAAGAATATTGTCCTGTGCCAGAAAAGCTACAGGGAAAAGGGAGCTCCCACGTATATTGTAGAGAAGGAGCCGGAATCGGACATCACATCTGAAGACCTTATGGAAGACTGCCTCGAATTCCTTGGTGACAAATCTCCGTTCTTCATAATGTACGAACAGGGGGAAATAGACTGGGCGGCGCACGGCAACAAGACAATGCCGATGGTGGAAAGCGTGCAGAAGCTTGACAAGGCCGTGAAAGTGGCTCTTGAATTCTACAGGCAGCACCCTGATGAGACTCTGATAATTGTGACCGCAGACCACGAGACCGGAGGCATAACACTCGGATACGGCAAAGGCGGAGAAAAAAGCCTTGGCTGGAATATCCTCGACAGCGCATGGCAGGCAGCCGGACACACCAACAGCCTCGGATACGAAGAGAACAAAGCCATGAACGAAGCGGCCTATATCGGATGGACCACGCTGAGCCACACGGGCGGCCCTGTGCCGGTCTACGCAATAGGAAAGGGTGCGGAAAACTTTGCCGGCAGATACGACAATACCGAAATCAAAGGTAAAATATTGGGCGAATAAGAAGAATATAGTAAATTTGCGAGATAGACAAGATAGAACTGCTATAACGTGAATTCGATGAAATGAATGGAATGAATTTCATAGAATTACCTCTATAGAGGACGAAGTCCGATGTAAGTTCGCCCATACGCAGGGGAGAATTCAAGAGAGGTGACACGAAAATGGAAAAGTGATTTCGAAGAAAAAGCAAGCAATGATTATGAGGACCAAAGTCAAAGATCTGCTGAAAAGCGAGCCTGGCCACGAAGTGATCGCCAAAGGCTGGGTCAGGACAAAAAGAGGCAACAAAAACATAGCCTTTATCGCGCTGAATGACGGCTCTACGATAAATAATATACAGATTGTGGCGGAGACTGCCGCATTCGATGACGAACTGCTGAAAAAGATCACCACAGGAGCCTGCATAGGTGTAAGGGGAGATCTTGTACAGTCTGTAGGAAGCGGTCAGGCCGTGGAGATACAGGCAAGGGAGATCACTCTGTACGGAGAAGCAAGTCCGGACACATATCCGCTGCAGAAGAAGGGACACTCCCTGGAATTCCTAAGGTCTATAGCACACCTAAGGCCAAGGACCAACACCTTCGGCGCAGTGCTCAGGATAAGGCACGCAATGGCTTTCGCCATACACAAATATTTCAACGACAAGGGGTTCGTGTATCTTCACACTCCGATTATCACTGCATCGGACTGTGAAGGTGCAGGTGAAATGTTCCAGGTGACCACACTTGACATGGCCAACCCTCCGCGCAAGGAAAACGGACAGATCGATTATTCCCAGGACTTCTTCGGGAAGCAGACAAGCCTGACAGTAAGCGGACAGCTCGAAGGCGAGCTCGGTGCCATGGCTCTCGGGGAGATTTACACTTTCGGACCTACATTCAGGGCAGAAAACTCCAACACTCCGAGACACCTTGCCGAATTCTGGATGATAGAGCCGGAGATGGCATTTTACGAGATCGAAGACAACATGAACCTTGCCGAGGACTTCATAAAGTCCCTTGTAAGATATGCCCTTGAAAACTGTATGGATGACATACGGTTCCTGAACGACATGTTCGACAAGGAACTCATCAGCCGGCTGGAAAGCGTTGTCAAGACCGATTTCGTAAGGCTGACATATACCGAAGGAATAAAGATACTCGAAGCATCTGGAGAGAAGTTCGAATTCCCGGTCAGCTGGGGCGTGGACCTTCAGAGCGAGCATGAAAGGTATCTGGTGGAGAAACATTTCAAGAAGCCGGTGATCATGACGGACTACCCGAAAGACATCAAGGCGTTCTACATGAAGCAGAACGATGACGGGAAGACTGTAAGGGGCATGGATGTGCTTTTCCCGAAAATCGGCGAAATAATAGGCGGATCGGAGAGGGAGTCATCGCTTGCCAAGCTTGAGACAAGGATATCGGAGCTTGGAATGAGCCGTGACACTCTTGAATGGTACCTTGACACAAGGAGATTCGGATCCGCACCGCACAGCGGCTTCGGCCTCGGCTTCGAAAGGCTGCTTCTCTTTGTGACCGGCATGGGCAACATCAGGGATGTAATCCCGTTCCCGCGTACGCCGAAGAACGCTGAATATTGATCTGGACAAGGGAAACTTCAAGGATATGTTGGTAATAGGAATAGCAGGCGGCTCCGGATCAGGGAAGACCACCGTAGTAAAGGCAATAACTGAGCACCTGAAAGAGAAAGTAGTCGTCATCCCGCAGGATTCGTACTACAAGGATTCCAGTTATCTGCCTCTGGAAGAAAGGCAGAAGGTAAACTTCGACCATCCGGATTCCATAGACTTCGAGCTTCTCAACCGTCAGCTGTCCGAGCTCAAGCAAGGCAGAACGATCGAACAGCCTGTATATTCCTACCTGACATGTTCAAGATCCAGGACAGAGACAGTCACTGTCAGACCGGCCGATGTCATAATCATCGAGGGCATACTCATCTTCACCTGCGCCGAACTGAGGAGGCAGATGGATATCAAGATATTCGTTGATGCGGACGATGATGACCGGCTCATGAGGGTAATGGCGCGCGATATCCTTGAGCGAGGCAAGACTGTCGAGACTGTCATCGAGAGATATACAAAGACAGTCAAGCCGATGTACCTGCAATTCATAGAGCCCAGCAAGCGTTATGCTGACATCATCATACCGCAGGGAGGACACAACAAGGTAGCCATTGACATAATCTCGGCAACCATCGAGAAAGCCCTGCACAGCTAATGTCCGGCAAGAGCAAGTGAAACGTCCCGATATAAGAATATCATCAGAAGACAAATCTGGACTGTACCTGACAGTGATAATTCATGTCGGGCTTGTCATCGTACTTCTTATATCACAGATAGCTACGGCAGTGAAAGGGGAAAACTCTTATCTGCTGGACTTCTCAGCCATCGAGGCTGACGAAAGGGAACAACAGGAAGCTGAATTCAAGGAAAACATAAGCGACCGTTTGGATGAACTTATTGCAGCCGCTCCTGCCATTGCGCAGGCCATGCGGCAGGCCGGAGGCGATGAAACAGTCAGGAACATCGCAGTGGATGCGGGAAACGGCCATCTGAGTGATGACAGGAATACAGATGTCGAACAGCTCTACCGGGATGCCGCAAGGCTGGACAGGGAGCTGAAAAGCGGTGCATTCGCGCAGGAACCGGAAGACCAGGACAGCTACGCTTCCCTGCATGAAGACAAGGCCGACATGGACCGAAGCGCGCAACAAGTCTATTCAGGACCGTCGGTAATATCATACTCGCTTGACGGGAGGAAGGCCCTCAACCTGTCCATACCCGCATACAGGTGCATGGGAGGCGGAGATGTCACCGTCAGGATTACAGTAAACCAGGCAGGCACCGTAGACGCCGTGGAAATCATGGAAGATGCTTCGTCCCAGGACAGATGCCTTCGGGAATTCGCAAAAAGGGCTGCGCGCCTGTCCCGTTTCACGGCATCGGCCACAGCCCCTAAAAGACAATACGGTGAAATAGTCTACCGTTTCATAGCCCAGTAGTCTTCAACGCCGTTTCGACGGTCTCGTCGATGTCAAGATAAAACCTGTAGAAAGCCTCGTCATCAAGTTTTGAATACCGGCCTACAAGAGCCTTGATCTGCGGCATCATGTAGGTATCGAAATCCTTCTCCTCTGACGGCTCCATCCTCAGCCCTTCACTGCGGGCAAAATCCAGGAACTTTGACTTCAGGTCAAGGGCATCCAGATATCTTTCAAGAGAACCGAAGTCATCAATCGAAGCCAGTGTCCGGCTATATCTGTCGAACATTGCCGAAGCGAACCTTACCTGCAGGGACTTCTTGTTGGCCTGTATGAAGAAATTGCCGGCACGTGTGGTGTCCATAGGTACGAACACATCGGGTATTATTCCGCCGCCGCCATATACGGTCCTGCCTGCAACAGTGTGGAATTCCTGGCTCCTGTCCACCTTCATGCTGTCCGCATCCGTCATTTCGCCATGAGCATAACGTTCATATATGTCATACGCATAGTCATCGGAATAAGGCTTCTGGATGCACCTGCCTGACGGAGTATAGAAGCGAGATACGGTAAGCCGTAGACCTGAGCCGTCGGTGAAGTTCACCGGTTCCTGGACAAGTCCCTTGCCGAATGAACGGCGGCCGATGATCACTCCCCTGTCATTGTCCTGTATGGCACCGGCGAAAATCTCGCTTGAAGAGGCGGAAGACTCGTTTATCAGCACATCAAGACCGACATCCTTCAGTTTACCGGACCCGTCGGCCCTGAAGTCCTGGCGCGGACGGTGAAGCCCCTCCATATATACGATAAGGTCACCTTTCTCCAGGAACTCGTTGCATACGAGGAAAGCCTGGTCAAAATAGCCTCCGGTATTGTCCCTGAGATCAAATATCAGCCTGGTCATGCCGGCAGAAAGGAGTCGGGAGGCAGCAGATGAAAATTCGACATAGGTCGTCCTGGTGAATTTCGAAAGGCGTATGTATCCTGTGGTGTCATTCAGCATGAAGGCCGCATCCACACAATGCACAGGAATCTTCCCCCTCGTGATCTCAAACGGAATGTCAGTACCGTCTCTCCTTACCAGAATGTCGACCTTGGACCCTGCCGGACCTTTCATCTTCGCCACCATGCTGTCCTGAGGAGTCTTGTTGCCTGCGATTACAGCAGAATCCACCTTGATGATCCTGTCTCCCTGCATCAGTCCGGCTTTCTCGGACGGACCTCCCTGTATGACACTCAACACAATGGCGGTGTCGTTGGGCACATTGAACTGTATCCCGATACCGTCAAAGTTCCCCGCCAGTTCTGTTTCGGATTCCTCCAGCTCCACCGGAGGCAGATACACGGTGTGCGGATCAAGCTTGGACAGAGCGGCCACCACGGCAGCATCTGTCATGGCCTTCATGTCAATGGTATCGACATAATTCCTCTCCACTTCCTGAAGTATGAGATTCAGCTTGCGCCAACGGTTGTAGTCACCGTCAAACTTTTTCCTGCTGTCAGTATATCTGACCACGACCAATGTTGCAAGCACTCCCAGGACAATCCCCAGCAATGCCGTCACCAAAGTATAAGACCTGTTTTTCATAACCAAATTGTTCTTCCTGAATTAAAAATGGGCCGGTACTCCGTCAGTCTACCTTCTCCACCTGCACTCCGGCCTTCCTGAGAAGGTCAACACCGTCCGTAAGCCTGTATTCATCACGGTACACCACCCTCACTATACCGGCCTGTATGATCAGCTTGGCGCACTCCAGGCAGGGGGCTGCCGTGACATACAGCGTGGCACCACGGCTGCTGTTGCCGGACTTGGCTACCTTGGTGATTGCATTGGCCTCGGCATGAAGGACATACGGCTTGGTAATACCGTTCTCATCCTCGCAAATATTCTCAAAACCGGACGGGGTGCCATTGTACCCGTCCGATATTATCATCCTGTCCTTGACAAGAAGGGCACCGACCTTACGGCGCTTGCAGTAAGAGTTCTGTGCCCATACTGTCGCCATCTGCAGATAGCTTTGATCGAATTTTTCCATCTTTATCTCTGGTACAGATATCTCTTGATGCTCCTTTTCGGAGTCCTTTCGAAATCTTCCGGCATTATCTCGATCCTGGATACCCTTGCATAATTCGGAAGTTCCTTGTTTGTCACGGCAAGCGAGTTGTTCAGATCCTGGACAAGCGCATCCTTGTCAAGGCCGTCAATCTCAGCCTGATGGAAATCCGGATAGATAAGTGCGGTAAGTACTCCGTGATCCTCGATGACAAGGGAATCCACGACATAGTGCATGTTGTTGAGCTCACATTCAATCTCCTCCGGATAAATGTTCTGTCCTGAAGGGCCGAGTATCATGCACTTTGAACGGCCTCTCAGATACAGGTAGCCGTCCTTGTCCATCACACCCATGTCCCCTGTATGGAACCATCCGTCCTTAGTGAAGGCCGCCTCGGTGGCCTCCTCATTCTTGTAATAGCCGAGGAACACATTCATACCCTTGACAAGCACCTCTCCCGGGACATTCTCCGGATCGGGAGAATCTATCTTTATCTCCATGTTAGGGGCTGTCTTGCCGCAGGAGAATTCCCTGTTGGTCTTCCAGTCGTCATACGAGATGATAGGGGCGCATTCCGTCATGCCGTAACCCACGGTAAACGGGAACCCTATCTTCTTGAAGAAAGCCTCGACTTCCTTGTTGAATGCAGCGCCTCCGATAATGACCTCCTCGAACTTGCCGCCGAAGGCAGTCACGAGTTCCGTACGGATCTTCTTCATGAGCATCTGGTTGAGTCCCGGCACCTTGGTAAGGAAACGGATTCCGCTCTTGTCCAGCAGCGGCTTGAGCTTCGACTTGTAGACCTTCTCTATGATCAGCGGCACCGCGATCACGACATCCGGCTTCACCTCGGCAAGAGCCTGCATTATGATCTTCGGACTCGGGACCCTTGTCAGGAAATGGACATGGGCACCTACGGTCATCTCGAAGAGGAGCTCGAACATCATTCCGTACATGTGTGCTGACGGAAGCATGGCCACGACATTGGAATTGGCATTAAGCATCGGCAGCACCTCCATGGCAAAAAGAATATTCGAATAGAGGGCCCTGTACGGTATCATCACGCCCTTGGAGAAGCCTGAGGTTCCGGAAGTATAGTTGATGAGGGCCAGTTCGTCTGCGGAATCCTCATAGTAGTCTATGCTGTCCGGGGTGAAGTTCATCGGATATTTCTGTCCGAAATACTCATTGAGATGCTCTCTCACCACCTTGATATCGTCATTCTTCGTGTAAAGGAAAGAGAATGTACTGATCTGGATTACAGCCACAAGTGCCGGCATCTCAGTCTCAGTAAGACCTTCCCAGACCACGTCGTCCACGAAAAGGATCTTGGCCTCGGAATGGTTTACAAGATGGTGTATGTTGCCTGCCTTGAATTCATGGAGAATCGGTACAGGTACCGCCCCGTATGTCAGTGCAGACAGGAACGAAACGCCCCAGTTCGCCTGGTTGCGTGAACAGATCGCCACTTTGTCACCCTTCTTGAGTCCGCAGCGTTCATACATTATGTGCATCTTGGCTATCCTGCGGGCCACATCCCGGTAATGCAGGGTCACACCCTGGTAGTTCGACAATGCCGGGCGGTCCCAGTTCTCCCTGAAGCTTTTCTCATAAAGCTTGTTTACAGACTTAAATTCAATCATCTCAGTTTTTTTATTATGTGTGCAATAAATTACGGTCCTGTCATTTTATCTTGACGGTGTGCTTCTTGCCGTCATAGCAGATCACCTCTACGGCATTGTCCCCTGACGGTACCACCTCGCTGTCCGGACGTATCATCCTGTCGCCGGAAAAGACTGTCAGCGGATCGCCTCCGTAGAAACCGAATATCAAAGTCTGGATGGATGTCCTCACCACCCAGAAGGAGCTGCCTCCGACACGTATTCTCTCCGGCAGTCCCTTGATGGTCTCGGCAGACGTTATGGTCTTCCACTGCTGAGGCCTGCGGCCCTGGAGATTGTACATCTCGATGGTATTATCCGTGTGCAGAATCATTACATTGTATTTCCTGTTGCCGGAAAAGTCGTAGACATCCGGACCGAGGAGTATCGTCTTTCCGAGATCGACAGGGAACGGATTGACGAAACGTCCGAGGCGGTCGATAAGATGGAGTTTGGATCCGGAAGCGAACAGTATCTGGAGCTTGCCATTGGCGAAATAGTCTACAGTCTGCGCACAGCCGCATATCGGGGCATCGAAAGGCACTCCCCAGAGTCCTTTCCCGCCCTCTTCCTGGAGACACAGATACATGTTGTCCTGCTGGTAGAACAGATTCCACTTACCTGTCCCGGAATTCTTGACACGGAACGGTCCCTTCGGAATCACAACGGCAGTGTCGCGCTCAAAGGTAGGAGCCTGGCTTTTCAGCACCGTAGTCCTGTCAAGGCTGAATTCAAGTCCAATTCCGGACTTGTCTTCCGTAACGGTGAAAAATACCGGCTCATACGTAACCCCTTCTGACGAGGCAAGCACAGCTGGCATGAAACTCTTGGAAAAGACCGAAGATATAAATCCGGTATCCTCGGTAAGGGAAAGATACGACACGAAATAGGTGTTTTTCTGCGAAAGTCGGTCCTGGACGGCAGCGTCCGCCATGAATTCCGACAGGCTGTAGTCAAGGGCCCGGCCGCTCGTGTATTCCGACAAGGCTTCCCTGCTTCCGGCAATCAGCCAGCCGTCATGTATCATGAAGAAGGATTCGTCCTCAAGGGCGAACCGGCTGCCGAAAAGAGATGACAGGAAACCCTTGTATCTGTAAGGGAATATCCTACCTTCGCAATTGTCCGCAGTGACATCGTCAAGTCCCTTGAAAAGCACCGGAGCGCTGACCTTGCCGAGCCTTGCAAGCAGGACTTTCCTCACGGCACCGCCGGATACAAAGCCGGCAGCCGCCACTTCCCTTATCGCAAGGGCCTCTGCCCATACTGAAGGCTGCATCCCTCCGGACTTGGCCAACGATGCCCTCGAAGCCTCGACATTCTTGACCAGAGAACGAGTCTGGGCATAACGCAGATAGGCTTCGGTGTATTGCGATATGTCACTCACAGGGACAGAGACTGCGAAAAGTGTATATGAAGGAAGTACCGAAGACACCTGTGAAGATGCCGGTGCCACTTCCTGGTACATCTCGATAATATTGGACAGACTTCCGTCGGAATATGCCCTGCCTGACATGGTGAAACCGCTGTCTGAAAACTGTCCTATTCCGAAGACGACACAGTCGGCAAAGCCGGCGGCAGTCCTTACCTCTTCCCTGCATGAGCGCGAGAAAATATCGGAACCAAGTCTGGTGACGCCGGAAGACGGGATGACAGCAATATCCGAGGAAGACACCTTGGATACAGCCTCCGGGACACCCGGCACATCAAGCACCGATATTCCCGCCTTAAGATGTCTCAATGCAGCCTCGACAAGTACATCTGACGGGGACAGCAGAAGCAGTGAACGCTTCCTGAGAGGAGATCCTGAAGACGCATAGCCGGAAGCATCCTCAAATGCAGAAGCCAGGCCGGCATTCCCGGCTGCAGTTTCCATGGCGGCAACTGCTTCAGAAGGCCCGTCGCCGGCACGTCCGGCATCTATTATCAGCAGCGGAGTCAGCACGCCTATATCATGGACGGAGATGACCGCCTGAGCTGACATGAGAGACGAATACAGAGAAGAAGAGGCCGAGACATCTTCAAGGAATGCAGCCATCTTGTCCTTCTCTTCCCTGGCTGTGACAAAATAACGGGCAGGAGAAGTATCCGAGACCAGATTCGCCAGCATGGAGGAGAGACTGCCGTATTTCATGACTATACCGGCATCCGACGGGACTGCAGAAAGAAGCATATACTCCCTGTCCTCAGCCATGGATGTCTTTGAACCGTCGTTGTCTTGATACAGGAAAAACAGCGCAGCCGCAATGATTATCAGGAAGACCCCGATTACCGACACACAGATGATTATTGACTTTTTGTTCATCAGACAAACGGATAATTTTCAATCTGCAAATATACTCAGAAGCCGAGAGCAATGCAAATGAACTCGTTCAATTTGCATTGCCGAGGCGCCACAGGATATGTGGCGAAGCCAAATATCTCAGAAGCCGAGAACTTTCCCGAGGCGCCACAGTATAAATGCCCGAAGGGCAAATATACTCAGAAGCCGAGAGCAATGCAAACAAACTTGTTTGATTTGCATTGCCGAGGCGCAACAGGATATGTGGCGAAGCCAAA
>CALVDP010000063.1 GCA_944326315.1 uncultured Bacteroidales bacterium | reverse complement strand
CAGAAATTTATGAAACGGGTACTCGTAATATCGTATTACTGGCCGCCTTCGGGAGGTTCCGGAGTCCAGCGCTGGGTGAAATTCGCCAAATATCTGCCGGCAGAAGACTGGCAGCCGGTCATCTATACTCCCGAAAACCCGGAACTGACTTCAGTGGACAGGAATCTGGAAAACGACATCCCGCCTGAAGCCGAAGTCATAAAGACCCGGATTACGGAACCCTACTCCATATACCGCAATATAACAGGAAAGAAAGACGGGAAGCAGGAAGAGGTGAATCCCATAAGCGACGGGAAAAAGTCATTCATGCAGAAAGCCGCCCTTTTCATAAGGGGCAATTTCTTCATCCCGGACCCGCGCTGCCTGTGGATCCGCCCGTCCGTAAAATTCCTGAAAAAATATCTGAAAGAGCACCCGGCAGACATAATCGTAAGCACGGGACCGCCTCATTCGATGCACATTATAGCCATGAAAACGGCTGAAGAGACCGGGCTCCCGTGGATAGCGGACTTCCGCGACCCGTGGACGAGGATGTTCTATTTCAAGCATCTGCCCCTGACATCATGGGCCAGGAAAAAACATATTGCCCTGGAAAAGAAGGTTCTGGATTCCGCTTCCGCCATCGTCACGGTCACAAAGCCGCTCAAGGAAGAATTCGAATCCATGACGGAGACTCCGGTGTACTGTATCACCAACGGCTATGACGAGGCCGATTTCGACCAGCTGGTAGAACCTGACGGATTTTTCAACATCACGCACACGGGACTGTTTGCCGCGGACGGGAACCCGGAAACTCTGTGGAAAGTCCTGGCGGAAAAATGCGGTGAAGACGAAGAATTCCGGAAATTGCTGAGAATAAGGCTTGTCGGAAAGACCGACAGGGAAATAACCGAGTCCGTGATATCGTGCGGACTCGCTGAAAACCTGAGGAATCTTGGATATCAGACGCATCTTGTGGCTACCAGGGAACAGATGGGTGCGTCAGTCCTGCTGCTGCCTCAGAGAAAGGAGCCGGAATACAAGTCCGTGCTCACAGGCAAGATATTCGAATATATGGCATCAGGACATCCCATATTGGGCATAGGCATGACAGAATGCGCCATGTCGGAACTCCTGGACGAAACACGAAGCGGCAGGATGATAGAATGGGACGATGCAGAAGGGATGAAGGACTTCATAGACACCTGCTGGGAAAAATTCAGGAATGACGACAGGACATCGGACACCGCCGACATTTCCGGATACTCGCGAAGGGAACTGACAGCGAAAATGGCAAGACTGATGGAATCTCTGCTGGAATGACACGATATCCTCTTTCCGGACTTTTGAACAGGCCGGCATTACGGCCGAAACACCCTGATATTTGATGAAATTACATGATATGAAAAACACCATATTGAAAAACATCCTGTGTGCGGCAGGAATCATACTGCTCTTCATTGTCATCTCATACGCCTTCGTCCCTGAGGTGCTCAGCGGGAAAATCGTGAACCAGTCCGACATTTCAGGCTGGACAGGAATGACAAACGAAGTCGTCACGTACAATGAGGAACATCCGGAAGACCCTTCTTTCTGGACCAACTCCATGTTCGGAGGCATGCCGACAATATCCATGTACGGGATTTTCAAGGGAGACTGGACCAGCTGGATTTATGATTTTCTGCTGACAGGTGCAAGACCTGCCACATATCTGTTCATATCCCTTCTCGGAGGTTTCCTGCTTATGCTGGCTTTCGGTATCAGACCGCTGCTCGCCATAGGCGGGGCCATCGCCATCACGTTCTGTTCCTACAACATGCAGATAATCCAGGTCGGGCACAATACCAAAATGCAGGCTATCGCCTATATGCCATGGGTGCTCGCGGCAATGGTGTATACATACAGGTCGGCATTGGCCGCAGCCGGACAGGTGCTGGCATCGGAAAAGAAGAAAAAATGGCTGATGACGCTGCTCGGAGCCGTGCTTTTCGCATTCGCATTGAGTTTCCAGATCAAGGCGAACCATCCTCAGATTTCCTATTATCTGGCTATTGTCATTGTGGTATATGTTCTGGCCGTTTTCGTGAAAATATTGACAGAAAAGGAAAAGAAAGCGGCTCTTGCGGGATTTTTTACGGCATCGGCGCTGCTTCTTGTGGTCGGAGGTCTCGGAATCTGCACGAACCTCAACAAACTTTTGCCTACCTACGAATATGCGGAGTACTCGATGCGCGGAGGCTCGGAACTGGGGAAAGACGTGGATGGTGGCAACGAAGGTCTCGAACTGGACTATGCCACGGCCTGGTCTTACGGTATAGAGGAAACGCCGAATCTGCTCATACCGGATTTCAACGGAGGTTCTTCCGCAGGGGATCCGGGGCTGCGCGACTCTGAAGTGAGGAAACTGCTGGTCCAGGCCAGACAGCCGGATATAGAAGGGACGATGAAACATCTGCCGCTGTATTGGGGCCCGCAGCCGTTTACCGCCGGACCTATGTATATGGGTGCAATTTCGGTATTCCTGTTCATTCTCGGCCTGTTTGTCCTCAAGGGACGGGACAAATGGTGGCTGGCAATATGCACCGTACTGGCAATACTCCTGGCCTGGGGCAGTCATTTCATGTGGTTTACAAGGCTCTGGTATGACCTGGCTCCCCTGTACAACAAGTTCAGGACGGTTTCCATGGCCCTTGTCATACTTCAGGTCACGGTCCCTCTTCTCGGATTCATGGCCCTGGACAGAATATGGAAGACTGGAACAGGCAGTAGGAAAATAAGGAAGTCCGCGCTGGCGGCATACGGAATCACAGGAGGAATATGTCTTCTTTTCGCCCTGTTCCCGTCCATCGCGGGAACATTTGCAGGCAGTTCCGATGCGGGGATGCAGGATGTTCTGGCAGAGGCGCTGAGAGCCGACAGGAAGGCCATGCTGGTAAAAGACGCCGTCAGGAGTTTCATTTTCATCACACTGGCATTCGGCGTGATATGCTGGAACCTGCGCTCTTCCGTCAAGGGACAGGACAGGAGATCATTCGCCGCGGCATCCGTAGTTCTGGCTGCCCTCGTCCTTGCGGACCTCTGGGGTGTGGACAAGAGATATCTGAACAGCAGCCATTTCGTAAGCCGCAGGGATTTCTCGTCACAGTTTGAGGCCAGACCTGTGGACAAGATCATACTTGAAGACAAGTCTCCGGACTACAGGGTCCTGGATCTGAGCGTGAATACGTTCAACGACTCCCATACGAGCTACTGGCACAAATCCATAGGCGGCTACAGCCCTGCCAAGATACAGAGATACCAGGATCTCATAGAACATCATCTGACCGGTGAGATAAACAGTATTATCAGGACCGTAAATTCATCAGCCACCATACAGGACGTGGAAGCCGGATTGCCGGATATTCCCGTACTTTCCATGCTGAATGACAAATATATCATCCTCGGGGCGGAATATCCTCCGGTAGAAAACAGCCAGGCATTCGGGAACTGCTGGATCGCCTCGTCTGCAGCAGCGGCAGCCACACCTGACGAAGAGATTGAGCTGCTGTCCGGAACGGATCTCAGGAATACGGCCGTGATAGGGGACGATTTCGCCTGGGCACGGGAGCGTCTCGATTCTCTGAGCCGTCTCGCCGTGAATGACATGGCTCCTGCGGATTCTGTCTGGATGACCGGCTACGAGCCTAACGAACTCAGATACCAAAGCCGGTTGCAGTCCGAAAGGGCAGTGATATTCAGCGAGATATATTATCCTGAAGGATGGAAGCTGACGATCGACGGAGAGCCTGCGGAACTGTTCAGGGCCGACTGGATTCTCCGGGGCGCCTTCATTCCTGCAGGAGAACATGAAATCGTGATGAGGTTCGAGCCTCAGGTCTACAAGACCGGAGCCGCACTCTCCAGGGCCTCTTCCATCACCCTTTACATACTGTTACTGCTTTCCGGTGCCGGAATCATAGCCCTGCACCGGAAAAGGAAGCAGCTATAACACATCCTTTTCAAAACTCGGGGTAAATCCGGCCATAAGCCTTTTTTCCGCTCTTTTCTCTGCCGTAGCGGTCCTTCCAAACGGGCCGTTAAATTCAAGTGCCCGGTTCCATACAGGTACAGGCCACTCGCTCATGTCGAGACCGAAGAAGACCGTTCCCGCTTTCTTGAGTTTCATCCCACTCTCATGGCACATGGCGAGGGAAAGGCAATGATTATCCAACGGGAAGCAATAACAGCTTCTATCCGTTCCGACTGCAGGAGCAAGTGCCAGTGACATAACGGAATCTCTGTCTTTCTCCGTGACATCCACGACATCCCCTGTATAAAGCATATTTCCGTCACTGTCGCGATGCTCCGTACATACACCGGCGAAAATGGCTCGGACAGCATAGCCGCGCCCTTCGCATTCATCGTGGAAGAAACAGTCTACCATATCCTGATTATGATCTTCCGCCCATGTGTCTTCCCTGTGCCAGACATAAAGATCATCTGTCTCAATCATGAAAAAATCTCCGAAATCGGCATACCCGAATTTCTTGTCATCGAGGACATAGCGTATTCTGATACGCGGAAGCCTGCCGGTGATATGCGCCCCTATTTCATAACGGTATTTCCTGCACAGGTCTTTCAGAACTTCTTCATTTATCACTTTCGGAGCCTCATCCCTGTCCAGACCGATTTGCCCCGTCGCTTCAGCATCATAAAATCCCCATATGTTGAAAATCTTCTTCCATTTTTCCGGAACAGATACATTGGGAATATTCTTGCATTCTTCGAAAAGACCGGCCATCTCCTCATCTTTGAACCCTGCGATTCCACAGCCCACACGTGTCAGCAGAAACCTGTTTTCAGGATGACTTTTAGCGTATTCAATAAATTCTTCCGCATAAGGACGGATAGATTCCAAGTCTCCCTGCATCGTGGGAATGGCATAGCAGCGTCCTGTAGGGCCGCTTCCGACACCCCACTCAGCGCCGAATTTCTCATAGGCGACCCTGGCCGCGCCTCCGGCATGCTCACCGGCCAGATTGCTTCCGAATACAAAAATTTCACATTTAGAAAGCCTCGTTACATTTTCCGGCGTAATCTTTTTGTTGATGATCTTCATGATTACTATAATTTATTTTGTTGAAAACAAATATAGTTACCTGATGTGCCAAATTGCGACACACCTGAAGTTTTCAAATCAGAAGATCAGGGCAGAGGCGAAGACCGCGAGGACAGCTACAGGGCAGACATAGCGTATAAGGAAATACACGAAGCCTGAAATCCTCCTGTTTCCCCTCAACGTTCCGCCGTTTGTGAACTCGTCCATGACATCCTTCTTCTTCATCACCCAGCCCACGAAAATCACAAGAAGAAGGCCGCCCACAGGCATAAGGAAATTGGCCGACACCTTGTCGAAAAGATTGAATATGGTCTGGCCGAAAATATGGAAATCAGACAACGGCCCGAATGAAAGAGAGCACAGCACACCGCATACCCATGCGATGATGAACACAAGTATCGACGCACCTCTGCGGGAGTACTGCTTTTCTTCCACAAGATAGGCCACACCCACCTCATACAGGGAGATGGAGGAAGTGAGGGCTGCCACTATCAGAGCCAGGAAAAACAATATGGCGACAAGCCAGCCCATCGGCATGTTGGAAAAGATGAACGGCAAGGTCTCGAATACCAGGCCCGGACCCTCCTGCGGATTGAGCCCGAATGCGAACACTGCAGGCATTATCGCACAGCTTGCCAGAAGAGCGAAAAAGAAATCAGCCGTTGCAGTATACGTGGACGACAATGCGATATTCTCCTTCTTGTTCACGTACGACCCGTAAGTCAGGATTGTCCCGACTCCGAGAGACAGGGAAAAAAATGCCTGGCCGAGCGCCGCGGCACATACGGATGTGTCGATCTTGGAAAAATCAGGCTTGAAAAGATATTTCAGCCCCTCTCCCGCACCCGGCAAAGTCGCCGCACGCACGGCGATGATGACTATCAGGACAAAAAGGAGCGGCATCATTATCTTGCCGAACTTCTCTATTCCGCTCTTCACGCCGGAGATGATGATGGCAGCGGTCAGGAGCAGGAAAATGGTATGGCCTACAATAGGAGACCACACCGACGAGATGAACTTGGTGAACATCATCCCCATTTCAGACTGTGTGGCCCCTGCGGTAAATTCAAATGTGCATGCCTTCAGGAAATATTCGACCGACCAGCCTCCCACGACGCTGTAGTACGAGACAACGATAATAGGCGTGACTACAGAGACTGCCCCGAGCCATTTCCACTTGGTCCCCGGAGCCAGCTTCTTGAACGCGCCGAAAGCATTGGACCGGCTTCTTCTGCCGACGATGACTTCCGACATGAAAATCGGCAGACACAGCAGGAAGACGCAGAAAATATAGACGAATATGAAGGCCGCGCCTCCGTAAGAGCCTACCAGATAAGGGAACCTCCACAGATTCCCAAGACCTATCGCTGAGCCGGCCATGGCCACAAGAACCCCGAAACGGTTCCCGAAACTCTCTCTTTCCATAACAATTCCTTTAGTGTCTGTCAAGTCCGTCGTTTACTTTTATCTCTTATTGCGGAACTCCGCAAATTCATACACAAGGCCGGATTCGGGGTCGGTCATCGGCTCCGAACATGCCGTCTCTTCCCATTTGTCAGGGGAAATCTCGGGAAAAAACGTATCGGCATCCTCAATAGTGCAATGTACCCGTGTAATATACATTGTATCAGCTTCCGCAATGGCCTGACGGTATATCTCGCCACCTCCTATCACGAAACATTTTTCAGGACTTACGTCCAATATACGGCTCTCATTCCGTCCTCCGGACAATGTCTGTGTCCCGTTTCCGGACAATGTCAGGCCACCGTCACAGCCTTCGGCCAATGCAAACGCCTCCTCCAGAGAACGTGCGACCTCCACACCCTCAATGCTTCCGGCAGACCGCGAAATGACGATATTCCGCCGTTTCGGCAGAGGCTTGCCGATAGACTCGAATGTCTTCCGTCCCATGATGACAGGAAAGCCGGTTGTCAGTTTCCGGAAATATTTCATGTCGCCGGAAATATGCCAGGCAAGCGCATTGCCCTTGCCTATCGCACCATTGTCAGCAACGGCGGCTATTATGCATTTTTCAATCATTGTCCTGAACGATAAGAAAATATCATCATACCGCCACCGGAGCCTTTATCGCCGGCCACGGATCATACCCTTCCAGGATGAAATCTTCATACTCGAAAGAAAATATATCCTTCCTGTCGGGATTAATCTTCATCACCGGCAGAGGCCTCGGCTCCCTTGACAGCTGCAGGTCCACCTGGTCAAAATGATTGCTGTATATGTGGGTGTCGCCTGTCGTGTGTATGAACTCTCCGGGAGAATACCCGCAGACCTGGGCTACCATCATCGTAAGCAGGGCATACGAGGCGATATTGAACGGCACCCCCAGGAAAACATCCGCGCTGCGCTGATACAACTGGCATGAAAGCTTCCCGTCAGCCACATAGAACTGGAAAAGAGTATGGCACGGAGGAAGCGCCATCTTGTCCACCTCGGCGACATTCCATGCGGAAACTATCATCCGCCTTGAATCCGGGTTGTGCTTCAAGGTATCGATCACATTCGAAAGCTGGTCTATTGTACCTCCGTCCGGAGACGGCCAGCTGCGCCACTGATGCCCGTAGACAGGACCGAGATCCCCGTTTTCATCCGCCCATTCATCCCAGATGGACACACCGTGATCTTTCAGGTACCGGATATTCGTGTCACCGGAAATAAACCACAGGAGCTCGTAGATAATGGATTTCAGATGCACTTTCTTGGTAGTAAGCAGAGGGAATCCCTCGCTCAGGTCAAAGCGCATCTGATATCCGAATATGCTCCGGGTCCCGACTCCGGTACGGTCACTCTTCATGGTACCGTGCTCACGGATGTGCCGGAGCAGGTCAAGGTACTGCTTCATGTTACTCTCCCTGTGAATTGCAGCACTGTTTGTCCGTGGCATTCCTGAACAGGCCGAGAGTATCCTTGTCATCTCCGTCCGCCTGGCAGGCTATAGTACCGAAAGAATATATTATCGCCTCCTTGTACGATTCTCCCGGTCTGAGGACAACTGACGGATAATCCGGCTCGTTCGGGCTGTCAGGGAACTTCTGGCATTCAAGGGCCACGCCTTCATAGTCCCCGTAGCTCCGTCCGCATTTGCCCTCAGGGCAGCCGGCGAGCCAATTGCCGGTATAGACCTGTATGCCAGGCTGGGTAGTATACATCTGCAGTATCCTTCCGCTTTCAGGGGCGTAAAGCTCTGCCGCGAAGCGCACCGTCTCACCGACACTCCCGTCTATCACCCAGCAGTTGTCATAGCCCTTGCCGTATTTCAAGGCCGGAAAATCCATGTTGATGTCCCTCCCTATAGGCTTGGCCGTCACGAAATCCATCGGAGTCCCGGCCACAGGCTCGCTGTCACCGAGCGGGATAAGCGTATCGTCCGTAGGAAGATATTCCGAGGCATTGAGCATGAGGACATGTCCGAGAATATTTCCGTTGCCTTCGCCGTTAAGGTTGAAATATGCGTGGTTGGTGAGGTTGACGATTGTCGTGGCGTCGGATTCCGCGGTCAGGATCAGGGTCAGCTCATTTTTCTCCGACCACTCGTACCTGGCCACTGCCTTGAGATTGCCGGGATAGCCCATCTCTCCGTCTTCGGAAAAATACATGAACTCCACCCCTCCGTCATGCACACGGCTCTCCCAGACCTTGTTCTGGAAACCTTCGGGACCTCCGTGCAGATGGTTCGGACCGTTGTTCACAGGCAACACATAATCTTTCCCGTCCAATGTAAAGCGGCCCTTGGCAATCCTGTTGGCAAATCTTCCTGGAACCTTGCCCAGACACGGGTCGTCTCCGAAATAGCTTGCAGGATCCTTGTATCCCAATACTACATCGGCCATATTGCCGTCCTTGTCCGGAACCACGGCAGAGACGATACCGGCTCCGATTTCCGAAAGTTCCACATACGCACCGGACGAATTCGTTATCCTGTACTTGAGGATATCCTTCCCGCAAGGGGTCTTTCCCCAGATTTCCTTGGTTATTTCCATAAATCTATTGATTATGCGTAAAATGTCGGTGCACCTGCACCGCACATGTCATGCAAAGTTAAAAAATTAACGCCTATCTGCAACAGGAAAAAGCGAAGACCGTATCTTGTCCGATGACAGCACTTGGGAAGAAGCAGTCACAGAAAAATTGCTGGTCAAACATTTTGAGATTCCTGTAGATTTGTGGCAAAAACATTTTGAGATTCGTGCGGATTTTCCTGGATTACACTTTTCCTACAGAAAGCGGAAAGCACAATTACGAAGTGGATTTCCTGATTGACGATGCGGACAAAATAAGCCCTATAGAGGTAAAATCCTCCGGCTATAAGGCACACGCTTCGTTGGATGCCTTTTGCGAAAAATTTTCTGCAAAGATAAAGAACAAATATCTGATCTATACGAAAGACTTGCACAAAGACAGGGATATCCTGTATCTTCCGGCATATATGACAATGTTCCTGTAGATATCGGACAAGACCGGTATCATACGGGAATATTCCGGAGCCAGAGGAAAAGCCTTTCCTGCGGAACGTCCTTCATCAGCACAGTCTTGTCCTTGTCCAGAAGATACAGTGACGGGATTGCGCGCACATTGTAAAGGATACCTGTCCTGATGGCATAGTCCGGGTCATAACCGTTGTACCAGCTGTCGGGATATATCGGCATGTATTTCCTCCATTCAGCGAGATCGGAGTCAATGTAGATGTTCAGGACGGCAAGTCTGCCGCTTTCTATCATGCTTTTCACGTGCGGTTCGGATTCCAGCTCATCTATTATCTCCTTGCAGGCGGTGCAGCCAGGGTTGCTGAAGAACAGGATGATGTACTCGGCCTTGATGCCGTACAGAGAGTATCTGCGTCCGTTCCTGTCGCAGAACACGAAATCGGCAGCCTTCGTCCCCACCTGGTTCAGAGCGCACATCTGCGCGTCGTATTCATATCCGGGCTTCTTCCCGTCCGGAATGTAGGGGCTTGTGGACATGGCCTTGACAAACGGCAGATAGATATCCTCGTTCCTGAACGGGGAGTTCGGATCATAAAGATACTTCTGCGTATAGTCTGTCATGGTCTCGAATACGGTGGAGGAGGTATCACGGCTCTCGACCGAAGATATCTGCCTGAAAAGTCTGCCGGCATATCCGGCGGCTTCTTCCAGAGGGACCATGTCCAGGATTGCAAGCCAGTTGGCATACATCTGCTCGAGATCGGTCTTCCGGACTCCGTTGACAAACTGGCTGTCGCAAGGATAAAGGACGGACGTGTCCGTGAATTCGTCCCAGTAGTGTTCCGCGAGGTAGGATGCCGCCTCCTCCCTGTCTGTCACCATGGCCGGGACCTGGACCTGCGGGAAAGGTCTCGGCAAGGACGTGGAGTCCTTGCGCTGTCCGCAAGAGACAGCGGCCATGGTGACGGCCAGCATCGCTATGATCCTTATCCTCATTTCTCTGCAGCTATAGACTGTTCTGCCTGCGAAACATTGATGATGAAGTCGCCCATCTTCTCAAGTTCGGAAACTATATCCATATAGAAGACCCCTGTCTGATAATTGTAGCTGTTGCTTTCCAGGCTCACTATATGTTCCTCCCTCAGGGCATTCCTGTACTCGTTGATCTGGATTTCCGCATCCGTGGCATTCGATATGTCCCCCAGCTCGGAATAACGCCTCTTAAGATTGCCGATCATCGCCAGATAAGCGTTGTCCACCAGATCCATCATCTTGTTGAGCCGGCGGAGCATGCCGTCATCAAAATTCTTGCCGTGGACATTCTTGCGCTGCAACATACGCGCTATCGCCTCACCGGAATCACCGAGGCTTTCCATCTCACCGATTATCTTGTACATGGCCTTGATACGGGCACCGGACTCCTCGCTTATCTCGGACTTGGTCACCTCGTTGAGATATGAGGCAATCTCGAATTCAAGCCTGTCTGTTATCTCCTCATATTTCAC
>CALVDP010000062.1 GCA_944326315.1 uncultured Bacteroidales bacterium | reverse complement strand
GTATATTTGACCTTCGGTCACATATCCTGTTGCGCCTCGGTAATTGCAAGCAAGCTTGCATTACTCTCGGCTTCGGTGTATATTTGACCTTCGGTCACATATCCTGTTGCGCCTCGGTAATTGCAAGCAAGCTTGCATTACTCTCGGCTTCAGCGTATATTTGCAAAAAATATAAGGTGCGGGGCAGTGGGGTGCCAGGGTTCCGGACACGGAGAGAAACATTATGAAAATCAGACTGCTGGGGAAGACCCCCGATGAATTGAAAAAGATAGCGGTATCGGAAGGTCTTCCGGCGTTTGCCGGAGGCCAGATCGCCAGATGGATGTACGTCAGCAGAGTGCGTACGATAGACGAGATGACGAACATCTCCAAAGCGGGAAGGCAGGCTCTGTCAGAAAAATACGAAGTGGGCGTGACCCCGTATTCTGATGTACAGACATCATCTGACGGGACCAGGAAATATCTTTTCAAGGTGGCATGCACCAGGAAGAACGGGCTGGCCTTGACCGATGACTGCAAAGTGCCGGAGGACAGCCTGGAACAGGGAGCTGTGGAAGCGGTCATGATTCCCGATGACGACAGATTCACTCTTTGCGTATCGTCCCAGTCCGGCTGCAGGATGGGATGCAAATTCTGCATGACCGGAAGACAGGGTTTCCACGGGCATCTTTCCGTTGCCGACATCCTGTCCCAGTTCCTGTCTGTAGACGAGGCAGCCGGGCTTACCAATGCCGTATTCATGGGTATGGGGGAGCCTCTGGACAACTATGACAATGTGATGAGGGCCATAGAGGTGCTTACTGCAGAATGGGGATTCGGCTGGAGCCCTAAACGTATCACCCTGTCCACAATAGGTGTGATGCCGGCCCTGAAGAAATATCTGGACGAAAGCCGGTGCCACCTTGCTGTCAGTCTGCATGATCCGTTCCCCGATGAACGCCTGTCCCTCATGCCGGCGGAGAAAGCGTTTGATATCAGGGATATAATCACACTTGTCAGAGAATACGACTTTTCCGGACAGCGAAGAGTAAGTTTCGAATATACCATGTTCTCCGGATTCAATGACACCGTGCGCCATGCGGACGCATTGATCCGCCTTCTGCGAGGCATGGAGTGCAGGGTCAATCTCATCCGTTTCCACAAGATTCCGGATTTCCCGTATGACTGTCCTCCAGATGCTGTCATCAGAAGATTTCAGGAAAGGCTCAACTCCAACGGTATACTCACGACAGTCCGTGCTTCACGAGGAGAGGACATACTGGCTGCATGCGGGATGCTTGCAGGGAAATTCAGGGAATAGAGAGTCTTTTCGGAAAATTTGCGTAAATTTGACCTTTTGCGGCTTGGTTGTCAACCATCCGGCAAAAAGGATGATATATGCGCAGAAGTATCCTGATATTCGTTTTACTGTCATTCGTCGAGACCATTATGACAGCAGCGCCGTCTCCCGATAGCAGACAGGCGGCATATGCCGTACCGTATCCGTTCTCTTCCTCCGATTCCCTGTCGATGGAAAAGATACGTGCCAGGATGGACAGCATACGCAGGCACAGACCGACTGTCGCCCTTGTGCTGAGCGGTGGAGGGGCCAAGGGAGCGGCGCAGATCGGAGTGATGAAATATCTGGAATCCATAGAGATGCCTGTCGATATGGTCCTGGGCACAAGCATGGGCGGACTGATAGGCGGCATATATTCGCTTGGGTATTCGGCTGAACAGATTGACTCCATTATCCGTACGGTGGACTGGACCCTGACAATGAGCGATGCGGTGCCGAGGGAATATATTTCGTACGCGGAATCGAAATACAAGGAGAAATACGTCCTTTCGATTCCTTTCTATTATGATACTGAATATTATAAGGTCCTTCTTGAGGACGAGATGAAATATGTGGACACCAAGAGGCATGACGAGCAGATCAGCCTTGGTGCAGATCAGGGCGAGTCTGTAGACATGGTGAGGGACAACCTTCTGGGAAGCCTCCCCTCCGGCTATATATTCGGGCAGAACGTGTACAATCTCATTAACGCCCTTTCCATTGGATACCAGGACAGCATGCTTTTTTCAGATCTTCCAGTGCCGTTCGTATGCGTGGCCACTGAAATGGTCAGCGGGACAGCGAAATACTGGCTCAGCGGCAATTTCTCGACGGCCATGCGTTCCACCATGTCCATACCCGGGGTATTCGCGCCGGTCAAGGTGGACGGCATGGTGCTGGTGGACGGCGGGATGCGGGACAATTATCCTACGGCAATGGCCAGAGACCTCGGGGCGGATATCGTGATAGGCGTGGAGGTCTCGACGGACAGGAAACAATACAACCAGATCAACAACATCGGCGACATAATCAGCCAGGGTATCGACATGCTCGGACGTTCCGTGTACGAGTATAACATGACCCTGTCAGACATTAATATCCATCCCCATCTTCCGGAATATGATATGATGAGCTTTGATCCAGAGAGTATCGACCAGATCATCCATCGGGGCTATCTTGCTGCATATCAGAACGAAGCCAAACTGCTTTCCATCAAGGCACGCCTGGGACTTGATACTTTCGAATACCACAACAGAAAGGCCATCGACCTGAACAAGAGGCCTGTCGCCATCGCCGGGGTGGATATCAGGGGCGTGAGCGAAAAGGAAAAGGCGATCCTGATGCGCAGGATAGATATCGGACCGGGAGACAGTGTAAGCAAGGCCGATGTGGAACATGTCGTGGCAGGGATTTTCGGAACACAGTGCTATGACTATGTGACATACGAGATGGAAGGAAGTAAAGAGCCGTTCAACCTTGTCTTCAACTGCAAGCCGGGGCCGGTGCATCAGCTCGGTGTGGGACTCCGCCTGGATTCCGAAGAACTTGTGTCGGTCCTTGTGAATGTTGGGCTTAACGCACACAGGCTTCAGGGGTCCAAATTCAATTTCACCGGAAAGATAAGTGTCAATCCGTCTTTCGAGTTCCATTACTCGTACGATGCCCCGAAGATGCCTACGCTCAATGCCACGGCCTATGTCAAGTGGACGGACCTCAGCTTTCTGAGCTTCATGGACATATCCCAGGCGCGGACGAATCTCAGCTATCTGAATGTAAGGGAGGAATTCTATCTTTCGAACCTGAAATGGTCCATGTTCGACCTGAATGTCGGGATAAGGAATGATTATTTCAACGTAGGGTCAGCCCTGTCTTCACAGAATATTTTCGGGGATTATGACCTTGACCAGCTCAGCAATGACTATGTGTCGCTTTTCTTTGACGCGAAGACCGACAACTTCGATGACGGCTATTTCCCTACCAAGGGGTATTCGATAGGGCTTGGATACAGCTGGACCTTTGCCGGTTTCCCTCACCGGTTCAACAACTTCCATTCCGCGCAGCTCGATGCCAGGGTGGTAGTGCCTGGCGGGAAAGTATTCTCCTTCATCCCATCCGTGAATTTCCGCTTCCTTTTCGGCAATGATGTCCCTCTTGCATACATGAATGCCATGGGAGGAAGTATTCCAGGACGTTATGTCGACCAGCAGATACCGTTTGTAGGCATCAACAACCTGTCTGCCATGAGGAATATCCTGACAGTATTCAGGACAGACTACCGTTTCCGGGTAGCCAAGAACCATTATATAACGGGAATCCTGAATTACGCGCGTGACAGCAACGACTTTTCCGTCTATACGAAGGGTCTCGGACATTTCGGTGCGGGCATCGAATATTCTTTCGACGCCTTTTTCGGTCCAGTATCGGCGGATATTCATTGGTCCAGCCTGACGAAGAAGGCGGGTTTTTACATTAATATCGGATATTATTTCTAAGACAGGTCCTTATGGTGGATGAACGTGAGAAGATTTTGCTTGAGAGGATGCGGGCATTGTGTGCCGGAAGAGAGTATTGTGAGGCAGACATAAGGCGGAAGTTGTCCCAGGCTATGGCGAAGGATGTCGCGGAAAAGAATGTTGCGGAAACGGATTTTGCCGGGCAGTCAAGGATGGCAGACAGGATAATAGCGTCGCTGAAGGAAGACCGGTTCATTGATGAGGCCAGATATGCTTCGGCTTTCGCACGTGACAAGTCATCCATTTCAGGCTGGGGCAAGGTGAAGATAAGGCATTGCCTGGCAGGACGCGGCATATCCGGAAAGTGCATTGAAGAGGCCTTGGCGGGGATTGCGGGCAATCCCGGGCTGTCCAGGCTGGAGAAGGCCCTGGCAGTGAAGTCTTTGTCGTTGAAAGATGACCCGCAGCGCAAGCTCAAGCTGTTGAGATTTGCCCTTGGGCGAGGCTACGAATATGACGAGATCAGGGGATTGGTGGACAAGGTCATGGCAGATACTGGAGAATGATGCTTTGAACGATTTTTAGTTTTTATATATGGAAAAGAGTGGATACAGGAAACTGACAGAGGCTGAGATTGCAGTCCTGCAGTCAAGAATGTGTAGTGCGGCGGATTGGAGTGATGTGGAAGTGGCGGAGGATTTCTCTCCGGAGTATGTGTATTATACCCGTTTTTCGGGAAAGGTGAGACTCGGCAGATTCAGGAAAGTCTTCGAGATGGCAGGAGGCATAAGGAAACATTCCGGCCTTTACCATGCCACATTGCACAATGTCACGGTCGGCGATGACTGCTGCATAGAGAATGTCAAGAACTATATAGCGAATTATGAGATAGGACATGACTGTTTCATAGAGAACGTGGACATAATCCTGACGGTCGGACGCAGCAGTTTCGGCAACGGGGTCGAAGTGTCTGTGCTGAACGAGACGGGAGGCAGGGAAGTGATGATCCACGACCACCTGTCCGCCCACCAGGCCTACATCATGGCCCTGTACAGGCATCGTCCGGACCTTATATCAGGGCTCAGGCGCATTATCGGGAATTATGTGGCTTCCGTTACGTCTGAGACAGGTACCATCGCCCCGCATGTCACCATCGTCGACGCAGGCTATATCAAGAATGTCAAGATAGGGGAGTATTGCAAGATAGAGGGCACGGCACGTCTCAAGAACGGAAGCATCAACAGCAACATGAATGCCCCTGTGCATGTGGGTGTCGGAGTCATAGGCGATGACTTCATAATCTGCAGCGGAGCATCAGTGGAGGACAGGTCCACGATATCGAGATGCTTCATCGGCCAGGCCTGCCATATCGGGCACACCTATTCGGCTTCGGATTCCCTGTTCTTCAGCAACTGTCACGGAGAAAACGGGGAGGCATGTGCCATATTCGCCGGTCCGTTCACAGTCACGCACCACAAGTCCACGCTGCTTATTGCCGGCATGTTCTCCTTCATGAATGCAGGATCCGGATCCAACCAGAGCAACCACATGTACAAACTGGGCCCTATTCACCAGGGTATCATGGAGCGCGGGGCCAAGACGGCTTCTGATTCCTATCTTCTGTGGCCTGCCAAGGTGGGGGCTTTCTCTCTGGTGATGGGACGTCATGTCTCGCATCAGGACACCTCCGACCTCCCATTTTCTTATCTCATAGAGCAGCAGAACACTTCATATATTTTCCCTGGTGTCAACCTTCGCAGCGTGGGCACGATAAGGGATGCCCAGAAATGGCCGAAAAGGGACGGCCGCACTGACCCTGACAGACTGGACTGCATAAACTATAACCTGTTGAGTCCTTATACTATACAGAAGATGATGAATGCGGTGGGCATTCTCAATGACCTGATAAGAGTCTCAGGAGAGACATCCGATACATATTCCTATCAGAGCGCGAAGATAAGGAATTCATCCCTGCACAAGGGGCTGAACTTTTACGCGCTTGCCATCAACAAATTCCTCGGCAACTCTCTGATAAAACGGCTCGAGACTGTGCCTGACGGCAATATTGCGGCGATAAGGGAGAGACTGCGTCCGGATACGCCTGTCGGAGAAGGCCAGTGGGTCGATATCTCGGGACTCATCGCGCCGAAGTCGGAGGTCGATGCCCTGATGGACGATATAGAAAACGGGAATATATCGGATGTCATGGAGATCAACGCACGTTTCTCGGACATGCATTCCAATTATTATACGTACGAATGGACCTGGGCATACGGCAAGATAATGGAATATTATCACCTTGATCCTGAGGCCATTACGGTGGAAGATATCATACACATAGCGGAGAAATGGAAGGAATCCGTCGTGACCCTTGACAAGATGGTATATGAGGATGCCCGCAAGGAATTCTCCCTTTCCGCGATGACAGGCTTCGGTGCCGACGGTGACGAAGACCAGAAGAGCCGTGATTTCGAGGAAGTAAGGGGCGGACTGTTTGACTCCAACACCTTCGTGCGCGCCGTGCTTGAGCATATCCGCGTCAAGACGGCACTTGGAGACGAGTTCCTTGCCCGCATGAGAAGGTGAAGTCCATCTCCGGAGGACATGTGATGCGCCGGGGCCGGTGACAGACAGGTCAGAATTTCTCCCTGATATTGTATTTGTTGCGGTCCTGGCTGCTTCTGGAGATCATTTCGGCTATAAATCCGGAGAGGAACAGCTGGATTCCTATTATGAGAGCCACCAGCGCGAGATAGAACAGCGGCTGGTCGGTGACCGGACGGAATTTCAGCCCGTGGGATTGTGCCACAAGCTTGGCTATGATGAGCCACAGGGCAATGATGCCGCCGGCAAGGAATGTCAGCGTCCCTGTCAGTCCGAAGAAATGCATCGGTTTCTTGCCGAATGTGCTCAGGAACCACAGGGACAGGAGGTCAAGGAACCCGTTTATGAAACGGTTAAGGCCGAACTTGCTCTTGCCGTATTTCCTTTTCTGGTGATGCACCGGCTTTTCCGTGATTTTTTCGAAACCTGCGTTCTTGGCCAGATACGGTATGTAACGGTGCATCTCGCCGTAGACTTCGATATTCTTCACGACCTCGTTCCTGTAGGCTTTCAGCCCGCAGTTCATGTCATGGAGCTTGAGACCGGTAATCAGCCTGGCAGTGGCGTTATAAAGCTTTGAAGGGAGATTCTTGGTGAGCTTGTTGTCCTGCCGGTGCTGTTTCCATCCGGACACGATGTCGTATCCTCCTTCCGTGATCATCCTGTACATTTCAGGTATTTCCTCGGGGGAATCCTGCAGGTCGGCGTCCATTGTCACCACCACGCGCCCTGATGCGGCCTCGAAGCCGCAGTACAGGGCAGCGGATTTCCCGTAGTTCCTCCTGAACGAGATGCCTCTGATATTCCTGTCCTCACCGGCAAGGGCAAGTATCCTTTCCCATGAGCCGTCCCTGCTGCCGTCATCCACCATTATCAGCTCATAGTCATACCCCTCTTTTTCCATCACTTTCCTGATCCATGACACGAGTTCAGGCAGCGATTCCGCCTCATTGTACAGGCATACGATTATTGACAGGTCTTTAGGATATTTCTGTTCCATGATCTATTATAGTCAGGCATGAGCCTGGTTGCAGTTCAGTCTTGTCCGCCTTTCTTGTCCATGAAGCCGGCGAAAGGGTCTTTCCTTGGGATTGATATTGACAGGATGGCAGACAGCACTATGCCGTACAGCCAGCTGTAGAGCCATGTCGAGAAGAACATTATCTGAGGATAGTTGTTCTCGATGCTTTTCAGTGAGGTCCTCATGTTCTCGTCCATGTACTGGCCGTACAGCTTGTAGATGAGGTCCATCTGCTCCGATACTGTGCCTGGGGCCAGGAGCACGACGTAGAACAGCATGCATGCCGCGAATATGAGGCTTGATGTCAGAGCGAGAAGCCTTCCGTATCTTGCAGTGTCCCTGTTGTCTACTCCGTCAAACTGCCCCACAAGCCTTTCCATGAGGAATTTCATGATCCAGATGCACCCTCCCGTCTGCACAAGCCAGATGGTCGCGTTCAGGACAACGGTGCCCGTCGAGGCGTCGGACTGCGAGATCCCTTGTGACAATATGCGGCATACCGCCGTGAAAAGTCCGAGTACAAGCCCGTTCTTCGCAGCCTTGTTCCATAATATTTTCTTCTGGTCGGGGTTATTCATAAAATTCACGTTTGACAGCGCAAAGATAGAAAAAAAATTGTACCTTTGCAGCCTTGTAGATTAATAGACGAAGATATGATAAACGTAACATTTCCTGACGGAAGCGTGAAACCTTACGAGAACGGCGTCACGGCTTACCAGATAGCGCAGGGCATCAGTCCGAAACTTGCTGCGGAAGTCCTTGCCGCAGCCGTGAAATTCTGTGACGATGCTTCAGGGAACACCATCATATGTGACCTTGAACGTCCTCTTGACAGGGACTGTTCAGTCAAGCTGCTCAAATGGGATGACGATGAAGGCAAGCATGTCTTCTGGCATTCTTCATCACACCTTATGGCCGCAGCCCTTGAGAGTATCTATCCGGGTGTGAAGTTCGGCATAGGTCCTGCCATCGAGAACGGCTTCTACTATGATGTGGACCTTGGAGATGTCCAGATTACCGAGGATGACCTGAAGAAAGTGGAAGACAAGATGATGGAGCTGGCTCGTTCCAAGGAGCATTTCGTCCGCAGGGAAGTGCCGAAGGCGGAGGCGCTTGAAACTTTCCGCGCGAAAGGGGATGAATACAAGTGCGAGCTTATCGGCGAGCTTGAGGACGGGACCATATCTTTCTATTCCAACGGAGACTTCACCGACCTTTGCCGCGGACCTCACCTGAGGGACACTTCGGTCATCAAGGCCGTGAAGCTGACTTCCATTGCCGGAGCCTACTGGCGCGGGGACGAGAACAGGAAGATGCTGACCAGGATCTACGGTATCACCTTCCCGAAGAAATCCATGCTTGACGAGTACCTTGTGATGCTGGCTGAGGCCAAGAAGAGGGACCACAGGAAGCTCGGAAAGGAGATGGAACTGTTCACATTCTCTTCAAGGGTCGGACAGGGTCTGCCTATGTGGCTTCCCAAGGGTGCCGCACTCCGCGAGAGACTGGAGAATTTCCTGAAAAAGATACAGAAATCATACGGATACCTTCCGGTGATCACTCCGCATATAGGCAACAAGGACCTGTACGTGACTTCAGGACACTATGCAAAATACGGCAAGGATTCCTTCCAGCCGATACATACCCCGCAGGAAGGTGAGGAGTTCCTTCTCAAACCGATGAACTGTCCTCATCATTGCGAGATATACAGATGGAAACCACGTTCTTACAAGGACCTGCCTCTGAGGTTCGCGGAATTCGGCACTGTCTACCGCTACGAGCAGAGCGGTGAGCTCCACGGGCTGACCAGGGTGCGCGGCTTCACACAGGATGATGCGCATCTGTTCTGCCGTCCCGACCAGCTCAAGGAGGAGTTCTGCAAGGTGATCGATATTATACTCTATGTATTCAAGACCTTGAATTTCAATGAGTATATAGCACAGGTCTCTCTCCGTGACCCGAACAACAAGGAGAAGTATATCGGTACTGACGAGAACTGGGCCAAGGCGGAGCAGGCTATCATCGACGCCGCTGCCGAGAAGGGGCTGAAGACCATTGTCGTGCCTGGTGAGGCCGCTTTCTACGGACCTAAGCTGGACTTCATGGTGAAGGATGCGATAGGAAGGAAGTGGCAGCTGGGTACAATCCAGGTGGACTATAACCTTCCTGAACGCTTCGACCTTGAATATACGGGAAGCGACGGCAAGAAGCACAGGCCTGTCATGATACACAGGGCTCCGTTCGGCTCGCTTGAAAGGTTTGTCGCCGTGCTCCTTGAACACACAGGTGGCAAACTCCCTCTCTGGCTTGCTCCGGATCAGGTCAATATACTGCCTGTAAGTGAAAAATATGCAGATTATGCAAAAAAAGTTTGCGATTTGCTGAATAATTCCGATATTCGCGCCTCAATCGACGACAGGAATGAGACGATAGGGAAGAGGATAAGGGATAATGAGTTGCAGAGAATTCCGTTCCTTGCTGTCGTAGGAGAGAAGGAGATGGCGGACGGGACAGTGTCTGTCAGACGCCAGGGCGGCAAGGATGAAGGCACCATGAAAGTCGAGGAATTCATCGCGCTTGTGACAAAAGAGGTCGAGGAAATGTTGTCCTAGACCTTGTATATATAAGTGTTAACTAAATTTAGGAGGATTTTTTATCGCAGCACCATTTAAACCTTCTGCGCCGAAATTCACGGGACCGAGACCCAAGACAGGCGGTCCTCAGGGCGGAGGGCGTCCTCTTAACGGAATGAGGCCGAAGAAGGACGATAATGAATTGAGAATTAATGAGGAGATCACAGCTCCGAAAGTTCGCCTTGTCGGCGAAAACGTGCCGGAGCAGGGAATCTATTCTGTAGCAGAAGCCTTGAAAAAGGCGGATGAACTTGGACTTGACCTGGTTGAAATCTCTGCAAAGGCAGATCCTCCTGTGTGCAAGATCATTGATTATCAGAAATACCTCTACCAGCAGAAGAAAAAGGCCAAGGAGATGAAGGCCAATTCTTCCAAGGTGGTCATCAAGGAGATACGCTTCGGTCCAAATACGGACGAACATGATTTCCAGTTCAAGCTGAAGCATGCGGCCGGTTTCCTTCAGGAAGGCTCCAAGGTGAAAGCTTCGGTCTTTTTCAAGGGAAGGTCCATCCTGTATGTGGACCAGGGAGAGAAACTTCTTCTCAGATTTGCCCTTGAACTTGAGGAATACGGACGTGCGGAGCAGATGCCCAAGCTTGAAGGCAAGAGGATGATGATGATGATCGCGCCGATAAAGAAGAAATGATCCGGATGGCCCGGATTTAATATTATTAACAGTAAAAAGTTTAACTATGCCAAAGACAAAGACCAACTCCGGTGCAAAAAAGCGCTTCAAGCTTACCGGAACGGGACAGATCAAGAGAAAGCATGCTTACAAGAGCCACATTCTCACCAAGAAGACCAAGAAGCAGAAGAGAAATTTGACTCACTTCGGACTTATCGACAGGGTTGACGAGCCAAGGGTCAAAGCTTTGTTGGGTATCCAGTAATTATTTATGTCTAACTTGGAATGCAGTAGAAAAGTTCCGTTGACGGACACTGCCTCCATAAAACAGTTAAATTTATGCCAAGATCGGTAAATTCAGTTGCCTCAAGGGCACGCCGCA
>CALVDP010000061.1 GCA_944326315.1 uncultured Bacteroidales bacterium | reverse complement strand
ATACATAGCATGGCACCGCACAACAGCGCCGTTGCCTTGATGATTGTTCTTGATCGTTTCATGTCTTTCCTACCTTTGAATTCGCGTTAATATAAATAAGGGTGGCCGTCGCCGACCACCCCTACCTGATGCTAAGACTTGAGATTTTTAGTCTTTAATTGTGAGATTGAGTGTAGTGGTATTTTCCTTATCTGAATGGAGCGGCGGCTTCGTTGGGTACGCCGCTCCAAATCCAGTGGAATAGAAGAAATTATTTCTTGATATTAATTTCGTTCTTTCCAGTTATCGTGCAGATGTTGCCGATAGTTACGGAAACTGTGTAGAATGCCTTCTTGTCTCTTGCAAGGGCTGCACCGTCATTGTACCAAGTGTACTCAGAACCTGAATAAGTCAGATTGCCACCGAAGGAAGCTTCTGAATGATTAGGGTCATCGAATGCAAGTCCATAAGCAATACCTGTGAAGTCAGCATCTGTCAGGCCGTAGTCCTCAGCAGCTGCAGTAACTTTTCCAGTTGCAAAATTGTAGATAGTCTTACCATCCAGATCCTCAACTGTCAGGACTGACTTGACATCCACTGTTGCAGGTTTGCTGCCGTCCTGGAGGTTTACAGCCTTGCTGACAATCTTGAACGGATTTTCGAACCTGAGCTTGTATGTCGTCTCGCAAGTGTTGTCGTTTTCAAGATTCTGCTTGAGAGTGATGACATAAGTCTTGCTGTCTGTAGTAAGAGGAGATGAAAGCTCTACATATGCACCTGTATTGTCTTTCTCGAACCATACCCTGTTAAAGGTGTCTCCGGCGATAGTTGCACCCGTCTGAGGCTTGCTGTTTACATCTTCAATAGCGATGTAGAGGTCACCGTGATTACCAGGCTTCTCGTATCCTTCAAGATAATCCTTGAAGTGCTCTTTTGCATTTGACCTCAATACCCACTTGCCATTTACAAGATAACCGTTGGCTACGATTGTGTTCTCGGCATCTTTTGCAAGATAGTCAGGATTGAGTTCCGGCCATACATGGTCATGCTTGATCTTGTATGCAAACTCGATGGCTACATCACCGTGTACATATTTGTCTTCATCCTTAGAAGGAATGACAACCTTGACTACGCCAGAGGTAGATTCGTCAATCAGATTGTTGATCTTGATTGATACGGCGTTGGTATTAGTCTCCGGATTGTCAGTAAGACCATCAGCAAAAACTTCGATACCCTTTACTGCAGTCGTTGTGAAATCTGTTGCACCTTCAACCTTGTAGTAATCCTTAACGTTGTCAAGATAGTATGCATCCTGGAACTCTTTGAATGTCAATCCGAGGTATGCGATTATCTTGCTGTTGATGTCCTTCCAGTCTACATTGAATTCCTTGCCGGCTGCAGGTATATCGCTGTATTCAAGAGTACCGCAGTATATGTTGATCCGGGTCTTCTCCTCGATAGGATCAGGATTTTCCAGTTCTCTTGATACTTTGACGATGATATAGCATTCTGCTACCTTCTCGTTCTCCACATATGATTCAACTTCAAGAACAGGGAAACGGTTGATAGCTGAAGTAGAATAGCCATCCTTTACCTTAAGGATATAGTCTCCTGCATCGTTCTTGGTGAGGTCAACGAACTCGTTCTGGTCGGTAGTATTGTCATCACCGACATACTTCTCCTCTACAAGAGTTACAGTGTAGGTAGGATTTACACCGATTTCAGGCAGGCTCTGTGCTGCTTCCTCAGCATAAGTCTCAAGATATTCGCTTACATTCAACTCCTCAGCATAAGGAAGATTGAGGTCGAATGCAGTCTTGGCTATAGCACGGTCAAGGTCGGACACTTTTACTTCGTCTGCGGTAGGGATAGGAGACTGGTATGCTACTACATCCTCTTCTTCCTCATAAGTATCCTTGTTTATGATTGATATGTTCTCGATTTCAGTACGGGAAACGAAAGCATAGTCAGAGACGATCTCTTCAGCCTCGGCAGTGTTGGCCATCAGGGCTACCATTGTCTGCTTCCCTGGTTTTGTAACATCGTTTGTGATGTCCTTGTTTGCTTTAAGAGTGAATATCATGCCGCCATTCTCACCCTTCTCGCTGCTGATGATAGAGATCAGGTCTGTGTTGTCTCCTGCTACCTTGGTGGTAACGCCACGGTTGATGAATGACCACTCAACATCAGTAACATCAGCGTTCTTAGGGTTAAGACGGTATGTTACCTTTGGCTGGCTGGTTGTGATGAACTCATCGTCTACATTGTAGATGCTGTAGAATTCTATTACTCCGAGGCCCTGTGCCATCACTTCCGGTACGAAAGCAAGTGACTTCAGTGGAGAACCGAGAACAATCACCTTTGTCTCTCCGGTAGGAACACCGTTCTCGTCGGTAAGACCTATTGTAAGGGTGCCGTTTTCAGTATTCCAAACTGCTGTCACACCTGTGTATGTGCCCTTCCAGCTGATCTTGGTATCTTCCCTGCTTATTTCTTTGCCTTCAGGATCCTCTGTAACCTTGATCCATGTGCCGGTCGTAACATCAGGCTCGTAATATACAGTATTGGCATCTTTGCCTGGTGTTCCCGGAGTTCCTGGAGTACCCGGATCACCCTGGTCTCCCTTGTCGCCCTGGTCACCTTTGTCACCCTGGTCACCTTTGTCACCTTTCTCGCCTGTAGCCTTGTAGTCGGTGCGTACTCCATCTATGCACCAATAGCCGTCTTTATCAATCGTTACTACAGAACCGGCTGCTCCGGCTGCTCCGGCTGCTCCAGTGTCACCTTTGTCGCCCTGGTCACCTTTGTCGCCTTTGTCACCTTTCTCGCCTTTTTCTCCATTACGGACTGTGTAAGTATCGCCATTGCTCAAGACGATCTGTACACCGTCTTCGGTCTGTTTGACCTCAGAGATTACTGCGCCATCATCGATCTGGCCCTGGAGGTCGTCGAGAGCATTCTCAACGGCCGTCACACGGTCCCCCAGAGAATTGATCTCGCTTTCGTAGTCAGTACAGCCGCTGATAGCAGCCGCTCCCAATACCAATGTGAGCGCTGACACAAAACTAAAAAATTGTTTTTTCATAACTGTAATTTGTTTGTTACACATTGTTATAAATAAAATTTTATTGAGTTTTCTCACAATCCACGTTCATTTAACGCCGAAAACACGCACAAATGTACTCTTTTTCTTTTTCAAAACAAAATTTTAGGTCAAAATAAGTCTAAAATCATCAAGCATACGGACAATCGGGTGAAACATCCGGCTGTATGCTTGTGTAGACGCGGTATAATTAGTTGTCACAATGTGTAATAATTACAGGATCTCACAATCACCTCAAATCCAGGTCTGGATGTATTGTTTCCGCTATTCCCGTTTCAGGTAAATTTGGATTTGCGTGCATATTGCATGCAAGAAGTCCGGATTCATAAATCGATCAGGAACGAGGATTTGTCCAGTCTGTCCTCCGGCCCGAATCCCGCCAGGTATGTTTCTGTTATTGCAAGGCTTGAATGCCCGAGGCATTCGGATATAAATGATATCTCCACACCGCTCCTCTGCATTATTGTGGCGAATGAATGCCTGGCCGAGTAGGTGGTGAATGCGGGAATGCCTGTCCTTCTGGCTATTTCCTTCAGTGCAGCGTTGCACTTGCATATGACCTTGCGGACAAGCATTGCCGTCTCGAATTCGTTCTCAGTTCCGCTGGCGAATTTGAAAATCATGGTTTCCGGCGATCCGTTGTCTGGATTCCCCCATCTTCGTATTATGTCCCTCATTTCGGGCAGCATCACTGCACATATCAGTTTTTCCTGACTGTAGGAATGCCTCGTCTTGGCACGCGTGAAATGTATTTCCCCGTTTACGATATTGTCGTATCGGAGGAAAAGCATGTCCCTGAAATTGATGCCGTTGCACAAATACGAGAAGAGCCACAAGTCCCGGTATTTCTCAAGCCTTTCATTGCCTTTGAACTCCATGACTTTCTTGATCTGGCTTTTCGTCAGGGCCAGTTTCCTGGCAGCCCCGCGCGGTATTGTGTACCCGTTGGTCCTCCCGAACGGACTGTCTTTTATATATCCTTCGGCCTTTGCCTGGTTGAAAACACATTTGAGGGTCTTCATGTATATTGAAATGGTCGTGGACGATTTCCCCTCTTCTCTCCAGAACTTTTCGCAATGCTCAAGCCAAGAGGAGTTTATCGAAGAAAACAGTATTTCCTTCCCTCCGAATCTTTCGAGATTCAGCAGGGTGGAGCGATACCTGTAGTATGAATTGATCCTTCCATCGTTGCGGCATTTCCCGATCATGTCTTCCAGAGCCTTGTTCACGTTGAACCCGGATTCTCTCCCGATCCTGGTGTCCAGTAATATAAAGGAGAAAATCCCGTTTCCTACCAGGTCCGCGACTTCATTCCTGACCCGGCTGAACTGTTCTTCTATTTCTTTGAACTCCTGACAATTCTTGTGTTTGTCCTGTATAATCGTCCATTTTTCTTCTGAAATATCGATTCCTGTGGAGAAGTATTTCTGTTTTCGGTGGAAAACCACTTCTATCTTCACAGGATATAATCCGTTTGTCTTGATTCTGCGCCGATCCAGAACGACGGACACAGAAACGCCTTTCCTAGCAAATCTCATCATGGCTTTAATGTTTTAAGTGAATCCGGCGAAGTGAATCTAATGAAATTCTCCGTGTAAGATTTACGTTAGACGTGAACAAACATGAATTAACTTGCATGCAGTTTACATGCATAAAATAGTTTTCAGGCGATTTATTATCTTGATTATCAAAAAGATGGAGCGTCCTCGATTCACACCGTGGACGCTCCGCAATTCTAACCTAAAACTTAACCTATGAAAAAACTATTCGTATCAGAAGTTTTGCAATTACTGTGCCAAATCCCGAATCTCATTAAGAAATTTTGGTATTTCTCTGATATTTTCTGCTTCGAAGACTTTTTCCGAGACAGGCATATCCATTTTTTCGTGCTCCCATACTATCTCGTGAGGAACATGGATTGCGACACCTCCGATATTGATTACCGGAACAATGTCGGATTTTACTGAATTGCCGATCATGATGATATCTTCCGGCTTTATGTCCAATTTCCTTGCCATCTCGGTATAGTTGCGTTCATCCTTGTTCTCCATCACTTCTATATGGTGGAAGTACCTTTCAAGTCCTGAAGCCCTGAATTTGCCTGTCTGCTCCCTCAGGTCTCCCTTGGTGGCGACGGCCAGCCTCCAGTTGCGGCTTTGAAGCTGCTCAAGTGTCTCGCGGACTCCGTCTATGACATGAAGTTCATGCTGTACCAGGTCCCGGATGATCCCGCATATACCTTTATATATAATATTGTCGAACTTCTCGCCGCATATTCCGGATGCGCAGTCCGCCATGCCTATGAGATAGGTCTTCGACCCGTATCCGAATACAGGTATGTTGTCTTCCTGTGCCCTGGCCAGTGCTTCCCGGATTTCATTTTCGGGAGCGAAGCCTGACATTAGATCCACGAATCTGTCTTCGGCCTTGCGGAAAAACATTTCATTCTCCCACAGGGTGTCATCCGCATCGAAAAAGATATACCTATTCGACATCTGTGCTGTCTGCTGCAGACGTAGTCTGATTCTGTATTCCTGCTGCCTCCTGTCCGGAACCTTCAGGTGTCACGGCCTTGATGCATTTGATATGCACGTCATCGACAGGCCTGTCTCTTCTGTCGGTAGGGACGGATGCTATCTTGTCTATGACATCGAATCCGTCTATAGTTTCTCCGAATACGGTGTACTCGCCATCCAACTGTCTGCAGTTGGCCTCATCCTGGACAATATAGAACTGTGATCCTGAGGATTCTTTCTTCGGGTTCGCTGCATCTCCGCGACGTGCTGCGGCCAGTACCCCTTTCTTGTGTGTGAGGCTTCTGTTGAATTCGGCAGGGAGAGTATAGCCTGGACCTCCTGTCCCGTACAGGTCCGCCTTGCCTGGATTCTTTGTAAGCGGATCGCCTGTCTGGATCATGAAGCCGTCTATCACGCGGTGGAAAAGCACCCCGTTGTAGAAGCCTTCGGACACGAGCTTGATGAAGTTGTCCCTGTGCTTCGGCGTCTCATTATACAGTTTTACCCTGATGGTGCCAAGGTCGGTCACAATGTCGAAAACCGGCTCTTCGGCCATTCCTTTTGTGCTGATATCCATATCCTCATCCTTTGTTCCGGCCTTGTCCTGGTTCAGCGATGTGGAGCATGCTGCAGGCAATGCCAGCGTTGCAACAAATAAAATAAATCTGAAAATTCTCTTTCCCATAACTGTCTGTGAAGTAGTTGGCTGTATGCGGCCCGCAATCCCGGACCGTCAGACACTATCATTAGATGCAAGTCAGGTGCAAAAAGTTGCTGAAATTACTTATTTTTGCGGAATATGGCAAATCCACTGAAACAATTGGCGGGAGAAACCGCCCTGTACGGGCTGAGCACGATACTGGCCCGGGTCATAAATTTTCTGTTCGTACCGTTCTATACAAGACTTCTGAGTACGGAGAGCTATGGCGTGGTGACAGAATTCATGGCGTATATTGCCGTGCTTCAGGTCGTGCTTGTGCTCGGGCTGGAGACGGGCTGCTTCAAGTTTGCCAACCGGTCAGGTACGGATCCGGACAAGGTATATTCGGATGCTCTCGGCATGGTATCTCTGGTAAGCCTGGTTTTCCTGGCTCTGATGATAATCTTTGCCGGCGACATTTCCGGTATTCTCGGTTATGACGGCTACGGAAGCTGCATAATGTATGTCGGCGGCATTCTGGCCTGTGATTCGGTCACGGCCATACTTTTCGCAAGACTCAGACAGGAGCACAAGGCGTTGAAATTCGCCTTGCTCAAGACAGCCAAGATATTGACCGAGACAGGGGCCAATTTCCTGTTGTTTTTCGGCTTTGCCAAGGTCTGCCGGGATATTGCGGCTGAGACGGGAATACCTGTGGCCGGGCTTCGTCCGTCTGACCACTGGCTGTTGTCATTCATCTCTCCGGTGCCGGATTTCAGTTATGTCATTTTTGCGATTCTTCTCAGCTGTATAGTCTGCCTGCTGCTTTTTATCCCTGACCTGATGAAATTCAGGTTTTCATTCGACAGGAAGCTTGCCAGGCAGATGCTTGTTTATTCCCTGCCGCTCATGGTGGCTGCATTGCCAGGAATAATCAATGACTTCCTGGACAGAATACTGTTCCGTTTCTTCGATACCGGGTCGGAAGTGTGGCAGTCGAGTCTCGGCATTTTCCAGGCTGGCGTGAAGATATCGGTGATAATGTCGCTTTTCGTACAGATGTTCCGTTTCGCGGCGGAGCCGTTTTTCTTCCAGCGGGCTGCTGACAGGAATTCAAAGACGCTGTATGCGGTCGTGATGGAGTATTTCTCGGCTTTCTGCGGATTTATTTTCCTTTGTGTGATACTTTATATAGATGTCATTTCCCTTATTCTCGGCAGGGATTTCCGCGAAGGGATAGCTATCGTTCCTGTCATGCTGCTTTCCTATATCGTGCTCGGGATGCTGTTCAACGTGTCCATGTGGTACAAGCTTTCAGGCAAGACAGGAGTGGCAATCTACATCACAATGGCCGGTCTGCTGGTGACCGCTGCTGTCAATGTCATTTTCATGCCCGAGTATTCGTATCATGCTGCGGCGTGGGGACACCTTTCCAGTTATGTTGTCATGTTCATTATCAGTCTCGCCCTCGGGAACAGATATTATCCTATCCCTTACAGATGGAAGCGGATTGCCGGTGTATTTGTCATGATGGGGGGAATGTACGGCCTGGCGCATGTCGTGGACAATGTTTTTTTCGGAAATGCTTCCTTTTCTTCCGGACATGCGGCCTGTATGGCCGGGAAGCTTGCCGTCAATACTGTTTTCATTGCAGCTTACGTAGCGTTCGTTTACATGACTGTCCACAGGAAAAATGCATCCTTCCTGTCAGGAAAGCAGCAGGATGACCAGCTGGGCGATAATGACTCTGGCAAACATTGACATCGGGTACGCAGTGGCATAGCTGACAGCAGGCTCATCGTTGTCAACGGTGGTGCTGGCGTAGTTGAGTGCCATAGGATTGGCCATGCTTCCACATAGCATTCCCACATTGCGGGCATAATCTGTCTTCAGGAATTTCTGCGCCACAATACCTACTGCAAGTGTCGGGATGACTGCCATGGCGAATGCAATACCCACCCAGATAAGACCGTCCATGCAGAATACCGTCTCGAAGAAGTGCTCTCCGGCATCCAGACCGAGTCCCGCAAGGTATGTGACCAGCCCGAACTCTCTCAGCATGAGATTGGCGCTTTGGGTTGTGTATGTGGTAAGGTGGAATCTCGGTCCGAACGCCCCCATGAGGATGCCGACTATGATCGGGCCACCTGCAATCCCAAGCTTTATCGGCACACTCATCCCTGGTATGGCGAACGGGATGCTTCCGAGTATGACGCCCAATGCCAGGCCGATGAATATCGCTATCAGATTCGGCTCGTTCAGCCTTTTCTCTTCGTTTCCGAGTATTTTCCCGACATTATCCACTGCGGCAGCTTCCCCGACTATCGTGAGCCTGTCTCCTATCTGCAACCTCAGGTTGGGGGAGGCGAGAAGGTCTATGCCGGCCCTGTTTACTCGGGTGATATTGATGCCATAGAGGTTTCTCAGCTTGAGTGAGCCGAGTTTCACTCCGTTGACATGGGCCTGTGTGACAAGTATGCGCTTGGAGATCAGCCTGCTGTCTATGGCATTCCAGTCTATGTCTTCCTTGTTCCAGTCCTTGTTCTCCTTTTCTCCGAAGAGGGCCTTGATCTTTTCCACGTCCGGTTTGGACGATATCACGAGCAGATGGTCATGCGGCATGATCACCGTATCGGAGGCCGGAATGCTCACCTTGCCGTTCCGCCACACTCTTGAAATGACGAATTTGGCTTCTGTCAGGGAGGTTATTTCCCTTATGTTTTTCCCGAATATCGCTGGGTTGCTTATCTGGAATTCCGTTATGAACGGCTTTGCCGGTTCTGACGAACTTTTGGCCTGTCCGGTTTTCCCGTCCCCGAGTTTTCTCAGGATTATGATGACGAAGATCATCCCGATGACTCCGATCGGATAGCCGACAGCGCATGCAAGCGACATCTCTGTGACAGTGTCGGATGCGCCGGGATTTACCTGTAATGCAGCCTGTTGTGCCGCACCGAGCATCGGGGTGTTGGTCACCGCACCGGAAAACAGCCCTACCATTTCTGTGATTGACCATTTCCCTGTCATGCTTGCTGCAATGGTCATGGCGAAGCCTGCGAGGACGACGGCTATGCCCAGAAGGTTGAGCTTGACCCCACCCTTTTTGAATGAGGAGAAGAAGCCCGGCCCGACCTGCAGGCCAAGAGTATATACGAAAATTATGAGTCCGGTATTCTGGGCGAACGCAAGCATGTCCTTGTTCACTTCCAGTCCGAGATGTCCGGCCATTATGCCGGCGAAAAAGACGAAGGTGACCCCCAGGGAAATACCGTATATTTTCACTTTGCCTAAGGCAAGGCCTGTCGCGGCGATGATTGCCAGGACAAGCAGCGTCTGTATGGTGGACGGTTGTATGAACAGATCTTCTAACCAGTGCATTGTCGTGCTGAATTTTAGTCGTGTATCGCGGGCTTGCATGCCGGGAACTCTGGCTTTCCTTGCCTGCTTCCTGTCAGTATAGCAGAACCCCTGCGATGCCTCCTGCGATTATTATGATTATAGGATTGATTTTCCATATCCAGGATGCAGCAAATGCTGCAATGAACAATAACCAGCTTTTCCAGTCCGGGAAATTCTCCGGTGTGACAAGCAGCAGTGCCGATGCTCCGATCAGTCCGACCACAGCCGGCTTGAGCCCGTCCATGACACCCCCGAATATGGTGCTGTCACTGAACTTGTAGTACATCCTGCACATGGCGAGCACTATCAGGAATGACGGCAGGACTACGGCGAGGCTTGTCGTGAATGCCGCCAGTACGCATATCACGTGTGTCGCTCCGCTTTCTGCCAGTACCGTATAGCCTATATAAGTGGCGCTGTTTATGCCTATGGGGCCCGGCGTCATCTGGGATATTGCCACAATATCGGTAAACGTGTTTTCATCTACCCAGTTGTGGACAGTCACCACCTGCGTCTGGATGAGAGACAGCATGGCGTATCCTCCTCCTATTGTGAAGAGGCCTATCACGAAAAAAGTAAGGAAAAGCTCCAGAAATATCATTTGACGTCCCTCCTTGTCTTGTCCCTGATGCGTGCTATCGTGAAAGAGACCACGATGACGACTATCAATATGTATATAGGAGAAACTTTCAGTAGTCCCACAAGTGCCAGAACAGCGGCGGCAATCACGTACGACCACCATTTTCTGCATGATTTTCTGGCCATTTGCAGCATGGGTACCGCAATTAAGGCTACCACTACAGGACGGATACCTGTGAAGATTCTGATTATCACTGGGTTGTCCTGGTATCCGGTAAATGCCATGGCAATGAGAAGGATGATAAGTACGGAAGGCAGTACGCTGCCGATGGTGGCGACAATGCTTCCTTTGGTACCCTTGAGTCTGTATCCGGTGAATATCGATATGTTTACCGCCAGCAGCCCCGGTGCGGACTGGGAGAGGGCTATGATATCAGGAAAATCTTCTTCACGGAGCCATCCTCTGCGCACTATTTCAGTCTGTATCAATGGTATCATGGCCATGCCGCCGCCTATTGTGAAGGCGCCTATTTTTGCGAATACCGTGAATATCTGCCAGTAGGATACCATATTTGCTCTCTTAACGTTGCCAAAACCGAGGCAAAAGTATAAAATCAGTTCGATTTTATGAAAAATATTGTGTCAATCAGCAAAGGCAGCAAAATATCCACGATTGCCATTCCATGCTGATATTTGCTGTCACCGTGTTCTACTCTTTTAGACTAAAAGAGACATTGTTCCGGACAATCATTAAAAAATATCACTACTGTCCCGTTTAAACTAACTCATACTAAATAAGTTAGGATATTCATCAGTTGAAACGGAATTTTGATT
>CALVDP010000060.1 GCA_944326315.1 uncultured Bacteroidales bacterium | reverse complement strand
TTCGAGCGAAACTTGTTCTGATGAATTTGTAAATGCAAAAAAATTCTTCAAGAGCGGCTATGAGCTTCCGTTTGAAGGGCTACACTTTGAGTACGATTCATTGAATGAAGTAGGTTGGATTAGTGGTGGTGATTATAAGGTTCGCCTGATTAATGCTTCAAGCGGCATTCAGTCGTCGCTTCCTATGTGCATGGTGTCTGAATATCTCAGTAAAATGATAGCTGATCGTGAAGAAATAAAGCTCTCCAAAGAAGAAAAAGACAGACTTGAAAAACGGGTGGCCGAGATTATGCAGGACGATGCTATTTCTGACAGCATCAAAGATATGATGATTCGACAGCTTTCATCAGCAAATAGATATGACCGCTTCATTAATATTGTTGAAGAGCCGGAATTGAATCTTTTTCCAAAATCGCAAATGGAAGTTTTACGTTCTTTGGTTGCTGGCAATTCTTCTTCAGAACAAAATATGCTTGTGCTTACTACACACAGCCCGTATTCATTGGCAATACTGAATATGCTGATTATGGGTGCGAAAGTCTACCAAAAGGCAGACGAAAATGATAGAGAAATAATAGAGAATATTTTGCCGCACAGGTACCATCTTAATGAAAAAGATGTGGCGGCATACCGTCTGTCTTCCGAAGAGGAAAACTATTGCGTATCAATAATCAATCCCAATACAGGGATGATTGCCAAGAATGACTTGGACTCTTGTTCGGATGAGATAAACAGAATTTTCAACCAACTTTATCGTTTGTATGCCAACACTTTCGCAAAATAGGGATTTGCCTGATGCCATAAAACGAATACGGTTATGCTCGGCATTACAGCACTGCGGACGAATCGGAGTGAATGATGCTTTTGATAAGAGCGACGATGAGAATCTGTATGTCTATGACGATGCAAGTCTTGATTATTCAGATTGGACAAATGTCGCTCCTGCGGCATTTTTATCAAAAACTTTCCAGGCTCAGAATCCCAATAAGAATACATTGGTGTTGCTGCCATTAGACGGTCGCATCATAACAGGAGAGCATTTTATTCGTGGTGGTATATGTGATTGTGCCTTGCTCACAGACAAAGAATTGAGCTTTGTAGAGTTCAAGACCAATGTTTTATCGACAAGCGATTTGACCATTTTGGAACATGCAGGAAAAGCGATAGACCAACTTTGGCATACATACGATGGCATTATCAATCCGGAATGTCGGAAGGCTGACATAGACATTACACTCAAAGTCAATATTGATTTTTATGTTGTATTCGACAATGATTTGAGTGTGACCGGAGTCCGGGCAGATTTTCAAGACCTGCAAAGTGAGTTTTTACAGGGAAAGCATTATCCGTTATATTTTCAGAATAATAAACAATTCGCATAAACCATATGGCAACACAATTTGATAAGTTCATAGCGACGATGAAGAGACCAAAAGAAGTCATACATTAGATTGATATTGGAAAACATGATTTCCTCTTCAGAAACTAAAGTGTAAAGACAATGCCATCCTGCCTTCTCTGAAAATTCAGAAAACCAACGCTATACCGAGAGCGAAGGCGCTGATGTAGGCATCGTTGCGTCTGAGCCGCTCCTGCGGGACATAGTTGCCTGCATCCGACTCATAGGCGCGGGGATGGGTGTACACTTCCTGGAATGCGAACACAAGGTCAAGCTTTACAGACCTGTTCAGCGAGATCCTGTAGCCGCCTCCTAGCTTGCCTTCAGCCGAGAGCTTCCATGGATTCCGGATATCATTGAAGCCGGCCCCTGCGCTGCAGAACACTATCCAGCGGTTCCTCATGGGGTCATCCCCGGAGTACCAGGAGACCCGCAGAGATACAGGTATCATGCGTTCGTGCCGGAATACCCCGCAATATCCGGCATACAGGGAGAGGTTAACCTTGGGAGAGACATTGATTCCTCCATGTACGAGGAACTGTCCGTTGCTTATCGCTCCTGTCGTAAGCACCCTTTCATCCCGTCTGTCCCCGTCAGCTGAAATGAAATTGAAATGCGAACGGTTCAGGAAGGTGAATACATAGGATGATTCCACCCCGAATGTGAACAGAGGATATGGACGTCTGTCTCCGTGCTCTTCACACCTTGCGGCGGAGAATGCCGGAGCCGCTGTCATGACAGACAGCATGAAGCTGATTATGAAGGTTTTTCTATTCATCGTCCAGTCCGTCAGAATCTGTATCTGATATTAATGTGCGGAAACAGGGAATTGAAAAACCCCGCGCTGTAGAAATCCAGGTTCACTTCACCGTACATATCCTTGGCAAGGTGGACACCCAGACCGGGCTCCAGGGAGACGCCGAGTGATACAGGACTTTTGAAGACATATTCAAACCCGGCACAGCCCGCAAACGATGCCATGATGCCGTACTCTCCTTCATAATTCCTTACATAGCCGGCACTTGCTCCCGGTCCGGCATAGAACTCCATCCTCTCTCCGGAAGCAAAATCCTTGACGGCGAAGATGTGGAGATAGAAAATGTCGGCTGAAAGTCCCGGATAGACAGACTCACCGGAAATCACCCTGGTCATGTCAAGATTCAGGGACGGTCTCAGAATCCATCCTTCCCTGTCCGGCAGGCGCAATGTTGCCGAAAATTCGCCGTATGAGAAACTCAGGCCTGCAGACCTTACCTGCGCCGAAGCGGAGCTGCACATGACGTACATGGCAGCAGCCAGGAGGATCACGGTGCAGGCCTGCTTCATGGTCAGATATGTTTCTGCATGTGTATCATTCTGTGACCGAGAAAATCCTTGTATCCGACCGACTCGAAACCGAGCCGTCTGTACAGGGCTTCGGCCCTCGGCTTGTCTTCATCCACTATCAGCCCTACTACCTTGAAGCCTTCTCCGGCAGCCCTTGCAATCATCGCGTCGAACAGCATGGAACCGATTCCACGGGAGCGCATCTCCGGGTCCACACCGGCAGAATCAAGATAGAATTCACCTGGACCGGTCTCTGTCACCCTGCCGAAGTCGCCGCTGTCTTCGAATTCCACGGCCATGGCGTCAAGGACAGGCTTCTTCAATATACCGTACTTCGCACCGTCATAGCCGTTCATCATGCCTGCGACCTTACCGCTTTCCGTGACGGCGACCTTGGTGTATCTGTAGCTGTAGAGGTTGTCTTCGGCTTCCACAAGCTTCCTTATGAAACCCACAAGGCCTTCCATTCCGAGTCCCGGCTTCATGGCAAGGAACTCTTCCACCGGCCAGGCAAGCACTATAAGCGCAGCTATTCCCTGAGCGTCTTCCTTCCTGGCATCTCTGACTGTGATGTTCTCCATATTGACTGTCATGATATCTGAATATTGCCGGCTCTGTCAACCGTGTCATACATACTTGAATTCAAGATAAGTCGCACCGAGCTCGTCATTGAAGCTTCCTCCAATGAATGCCACGAGATCCCCGGTGTCTATCCTGCCTTCATCCATAAGCATCCTGATGGCATTGCGTACAAACGCCTCCTTGCTTTCCGGTATCGGGAACTTGTAGCAGTAGATGTCGTACGCCAGAGCAAGCTCTCTCATGGTGAAGTCGTTGTAGCACAATGCGTATATCGGCACCTTGGGCCTGAACTCGGACAGATACCGACCCGTACGCCCTGTCCATGTGTCGAATATGATTGCCTTGACGGGCAGGTCCTGTGTGGCAGCCACAAGTTCCTTGGCGAGGACGGCTGCAATCGGTTTTGAGACTTTCTCCAGGTTCAGGTCAAGCGAGATGTTTATTGACTTCTCGGCTTCCCTGGCGATCTTGGCCATCGTGGCTACCGCCTCCACCGGGTATTTGCCGCTTGCGGTCTCTCCGCTCAGCATTATGGCGTCCGTGCTCTGGAAAATGGCATTCGCGACATCCGTGACTTCCGCCCTTGTAGGACGAGGATTCTCAATCATGGTATGCAGCATCTGCGTGGCTATGATCACAGGCTTCTTCCGGCTGCGGCAGCGCTGGATGATCTGCTTCTGTATCAACGGTATCTTCTCTGCCGGAATCTCCACACCGAGGTCTCCCCTTGCCACCATGACTGCGTATGTATGGGACAATATGTCGTCAAGGTTGTCAATCCCCTGCTGGTTCTCTATCTTGGAGATGATCTTGAGGTGGCTTCCGTAAGAATCAAGCAGGTCCTGCACTTCAAGCAGGTCTTCCTTTCCCCTCACGAACGAATGGGCTATGAAATCGATGTCCGCGTCCACGGCCCATTTCACGAATTTCCTGTCCTTCTCGGTAAGTGCCGGAAGGGCGATGTGGACATTGGGTACGTTGACGCTTTTCTTGCCCTTGATGATACCGTCGTTCTGTACTTCACACAACAGCTTGTCATTGTCCTTGCCCGTAATGAAAAGGTCCACAGCCCCGTCGTCAATGAGCACATGGGACCCGACCGGGACATCGGACACGAAATTGGCGTAGCTGGTGTACAGTACCGGGCAGCTGCTTGTCTTGTCCGGCCCGTTGTGTATTTCAAGCCAGTCACCTTTCCTGGCCATGAATCCGTCCGGATTATCCATAGGCGTCAGCCGCACTTCCGGCCCTTTGGTATCCACCAGAATGCCTATCTTGTCCGAGACCGCCCTTACATTGTCCACTATCATCTGTGCCCCTTCAATGGTAGCATGCGCAGAATTTATCCTGACTATGTTCATTCCGCTTTCGTACAGCTTTGTCAGGAAATTGACGTCGCAGCGGTAATCGGATATCGTGCAGATTATTTTCGTTTTCTTGTCAAACATCATATATTCAGGGATCGTTCATTTTAACGGATGCGAATTTAAGAAATTATTTTCAACTTTGTCTATAATTGCTGGCCGGCAGGATGTACGGGAATGGACTAGCCTTCCGCACCGGTCTGCGTATCAGTGATTATTGCTGTTTTATTTTTGTCAATATAATATTATAAACTATTTTTGGGCGCTGAAAACGTGTGCGGGATGCCGGCTGCAGACCGCGCCGTCCAATATGGAGGTAAAATGGATATCGACGGGAACATAGGACGCGGCAGGATGCTTCCTCCCCTGCCTGAAAGGATGAGGCCAGGGACGCTTGAAGGATATGTCGGCCAGAAGCACCTCATAGGCAAGGATGCGGTAATCAGGAGGATGGTAGAGAACGATGACCTCAAGTCCTTCATACTGTGGGGGCCTCCGGGGGTCGGGAAGACTACGCTTGCCAGGATAATAGCGGCCACCCTCGAACGGGAATTCTTCACCTTGTCGGCCGTGAGTGCAGGAGTGAAGGAGGTCAGGGATGTGATCGACAAGGCCAGGGCCGAATCCATCTTCGCCGCGGCGCATTCCCCCGTGCTCTTCATTGACGAGATACACAGATTCAACAAATCGCAGCAGGATGCCCTTCTCGGAGCAGTGGAAGAAGGCGTGGTGACACTGATAGGAGCCACGACAGAAAATCCTTCATTCGAGGTCATCACTCCCCTGCTGTCGAGGTGTCAGGTCTTCGTGCTGAAGCCTCTTGACCCGGAGGATCTCGATATCCTGCTTCACAGGGCCATCACGGAAGATGTCGTGCTCAGGACAAGGAAGTTTGAAATCAGGGAGACCGGTGCCCTTTTCAGATATAGCGGAGGGGATGCAAGGAAGCTTCTGAACATCATAGACCTGCTTGTATCGACATTCACGGGTGACAGTACCGTGGTCATTGACGACGAGACCGTCACATCGCGGCTGAACGAACATCTTTCAGTCTACGACAAAGGTGGTGAGATGCATTATGACATTATTTCCGCCTTTATCAAAAGTGTCAGGGGATCCGATCCGAATGCGGCCCTGTACTGGCTTGCACGGATGCTGAACGGAGGAGAAGATCCCCTGTTCATAGCGCGGAGGATGTGTATCCTGGCTTCAGAGGATATCGGGCTGGCGAATCCGAACGCAATGCTTCTTGCCAACGCATGTTTCAATACAGTGCACAATATTGGCATGCCGGAGGCGAGGATACCGCTTTCGGAGACGGCAGTTTACCTGGCCGCGTCACCCAAGAGCAACTCGGCTTACCTCGCCATAGACAAGGCCATGGCCCTGGCCAGGGATACCCAGGATGCACCTGTACCCCTCTATCTGAGGAATGCGCCTACCAAGCTCATGTCGGAGCTCGGGTACAGTGACGGGTACAAGTATGCACACGATTATCCGGGCCATTGGACTGACCTGGAATTCATGCCTTCCGGGCTTTCGGGGACAAGGCTTTACGAGCCTGCGGACAACCGTAGGGAGGCGGAAATGAGCGGAAGACTGGAGCAGCTATGGCCCAAATATTACAAGAAATGATCTGGCCCAGATATTACAAGTATTACAATATTACAGTATTACAGTATTACAGTATTATAGGAAATGACATGTGCGGTGAAATGAACCGCCTTGCTGTTGCATAATTATGGAGATGAATATAAGAGGAGAACTTAAGGAATATATCTATGACGTGATTGTCCCGAAGTATGCGGCATTTGACCCGGCTCACAGGGAGGATCACGCTATGGCAGTGATAGACAATTCAATGGACTTGTACCGGAGGGCGCCTGAGGAAATCAGGTCTGTGACGGACCCGGAAATATTGCTTGCCGCTGCCGCCTGCCACGACTTGGGAAGGATAAACGGGAAGGAGAACCACCATATCGATTCCGGTACGATCATAAGGGAAGACGGGAATCTGCGCAGATGGTTTGATGAAGACCAGATAGAGATCATAGCCATGGCGGCGGAAGACCACAGGGCATCAGGAAAGACCGAGCCGCGGAGCATCTACGGCAAGATAGTGGCGGAAGCCGACCGTCTGATCGACAAGGAGACAGTGATACGCAGGACCCTTCTCTACGGGATGACGGCCTGCCCTGGGATGTCTCCGGACGAACAGATAGACAGGGCTCTGGATCATCTGTATGAAAAATACGGGGATGACGGATATCTGACACTCTGGATACCTTGGAGCGGCAATGCGCTCAGGCTGCTGGAGCTCCGGAGCCTGTTGGCGGATCCGGCTGAAGCACGTCTGGAGGTGACAAGGATTTTCCGCGGACTTGAACAGGAGGGAGAATAATGGAAACGGGAGCTGTAAGGCAGGAAGCCGTACGCAAGCCCGGGTCACTGATCCCGGTGCTGGGACTTACCTTTGCCGCATTTATCTTCAACACTTCAGAATTTGTCCCGATAGGGCTGCTGACAGACATTGCCCGGGACTTCTCCATAAGTGAATCAAATGCAGGAATGCTTATCACCGTCTATGCATGGGTGGTGGCAATCGCATCCCTGCCCCTGATGCTGGTTTTCGCCAAAACGGAAAACAAGAAACTCATGCTGTCCATCACGGCACTGTTTGTGGCAAGCCATATACTTTCGGGCTTCTCGAAGGACTTCTACATGCTGATGATCTCACGTATCGGTGTGGCATGCGCACATGCCATCTTCTGGTCCGTAGTGACTCCGTTTGCCGTGCGCATTGCACCGGAGGGCAAGGAATCCGTTGCACTGGGCCTGGTGGTATGCGGGTCGTCGATAGCCATGATCGCAGGACTTCCTCTCGGCAGGACAATCGGCCTATACCTCGGATGGCGTGCGACATTCCTTGTGATCGGGGCGTTGGCAGCCGTGATCATGTGTGTGATGGCAGCCATATTGCCGAGAACGCCGAGTGACAATTCCATCTCGCTCAGGAAGCTTCCTGCCCTGATCAAGTCACCGGCGTTGCTGAACATCTACCTTGTGACGGTCATAGCCATTACCGGACATTTCACGTGCTACAGCTATATCGAGCCGTTCCTTGTGAGAGTAGCCGGCTTCGGTGAGAATGCCGTCACCCTGGTGCTTACGCTTTTCGGCATTGTCGGGCTGGTATGCAGTTTCATATTTTCAAAATATTATTCAAGGCATCCGGACAGATACATACGGTTCGCAGTGGGAGGAATCTGCGTGTTCCTGCTGCTGCTCCATGTATCGGCGATGAATCCCCTGACGGCGGTGGCGTTGTGCATATTGTGGGCTGCCGCAATCAATTTCTACAACCTTTCATTCCAGTCCGAAATCATAAGGAATGCCCCGAAGGGCACTGCAGTCGCCATGTCCATCTATTCAGGCATTTATAATATAGGGATAGGAGCAGGGGCTCTGATCGGAGGATATGTATGCTCCGGACTGGATGTCACCTATATCGGGTATGCCGGCGGGGTGATAGCCATAGTTGCCGCGGCAATATGCTTCAGCAAGCTTATGCCGGCATTGCGCGTCGGAGCTGCCGCTCGGGAGAACAGTCCGGAGAACAGTCCGGAGAACAACAAATGACAAGATAGAATTCATTATACCTGAGAGCGGTATTTTATGATTGGAAACCAGAGAAATGAAAATAATATGGAAAAGAAAGATGTACCGGTCCTGCTGCTGACCGGCTATCTCGGCAGCGGCAAGACAACACTTGTAAACAGAATCCTCACCAACAGGAAAGGCATACGCTTCGCCGTAATTGTCAATGACATAGGAGAAGTCAACATAGATGCCGCACTTATCCAGAAAGGCGGAGTTGTCGCCCAGAAAGACGACAGCCTGGTGGCTCTTCAGAACGGGTGCATATGCTGTACGTTGAAAGCGGATCTTGTGGAACAGATATACGGCCTGCTCAAGTCCCAGAAATTCGACTATATTGTCATCGAGGCCAGCGGTATCTGCGAACCGGAGCCTATTGCCCAGACAATTTGCAGCATCCCTTCACTGGGCGGTGGATATACCAGATACGGGACAAGCAGGCTGGACTGCATCGTGACAGTAGTGGATGCTCTCAGGATGAGAGATGAATTCGGCTGCGGGGAAAGCCTGGGACATCATGACTCTGATGACGAGGACATAGGACAGCTCGTGATCCAGCAGATTGAATTCTGCAATACCATAATCCTGAACAAGGCCTCGGAGGTGAGTCCCGAGGAGCTGCGGAAGATCAGCAGGATAATCACCACACTGCAGCCGGGCGCTGAAATCATCGTATGTGACTATGCCGATGTGGATCTGGACAGGATACTCAATACCGGTAAATTCGACTTTGAAAAGGCTTCCCTTTCCGCAGGATGGATAAGGGGAATAGAGAGCCTGCCGTCCGCCGAGGCTGAAGCCGAAGCCCGCAGGAAGCATGCGGATGAGGCGCACCATGACGGACACGATGAGCATGGCGAAGAAGACGGGCACCATCATCACCACCATCATCATCATGACGACGGCGAGGCGGAGGAATACGGTATCGGCACGTTTGTCTATTACCGCCGTCCTGCGTTCGACATCAACAAGTTCGACTATTTTGTCACGAAGAAATGGCCGTCTTCTGTCATCAGAGCCAAGGGCATCTGCTATTTCAGTGACGAGAAAGACATGTCTTACCTGTTCGAGCAGGCAGGGAGGCAGAAACAGCTCAGGCAAGCCGGACAGTGGTATGCGACAGCACCTGCAGAAGACCTTGCCAGGCTGATGAAGTCTGATCCCGGCTTCATGAGGGACTGGGATGAGGAGTATGGAGACCGGATGCAGAAAATCGTCTTTATCGGGCAGCACCTTGACAAGGAACAAATCACAAGGGATCTGGACGATTGTCTGGAATAATCCGTTTTCCAGGTCAGATATCTCCGGTGAATTTCAGGTATTGTGACGGGGTGGTTCCCGTACGTTTCCTGAAGCACCGGAGTGCGGTAGCCTTTGAGCGGAAACCTACGATGAAGAAGGCATCCTGCACGCTGGTTATCTTTCCTTCGTCTGCCATTCTGAGAAATTCATCGATGCGGCGGCTGTTGATGAAGTCAGAATAATTGGCAAAGCCGGCTTTCCTGATGGACATGGACAGATACTTTGTATTTGTTCCCAATATTGTTGCAAGCTGGGTCTCGTTCATGTCTGGAGACCTCCAGATTTCTTCTGTTTCCATGACCTTCAACAGCTTCTGCATAAGGGGATCTGTGTCGCCGGCAAGAAGTTCCCCTATCGTCCCTTTCGGGATTTCCGGCTTGCAGTCCGGCACCTCCCGGGGAAGCTGGAAGCGTATGAAAAGCTCCTGGTATGTAATTGTGAAGCAGAAGACAGAGCACACTGCAAGGTGGATGCAGCTTACTGCGGCAGAGCCAGTGAACATGAATATAGAGTACAGGACAGAAATCAGGCCGACTGCCAGTGTGTAACGTCTTATCCAGCTGTCACTTGCACTGCTTGTCTTTCAGCCGTTCAGCAGGTCTTGACCGGTGGACACATACCGTTGTCAGGCTTCTGAAGGCGGGCAAGTTATGCTCCGGAGCCGTATGCCGCTTGGATTTCCATTGAAAATGGTAATTTTGCCTGTAAAAATGATAACAGTATTTCCGGTAAGGAGTATTATTTTTGCACCTGACCGGATAAGGTCCGGATGGCGGCGGGAATGCCCGGACAGAAAGATGCCTTCCGGATGTCTTGCCATGTTAAAGACTGAGAATATGCAACTGATCAAAGACAAAGAATTCGGCGGCGAACGGCCGCTTTTCGCCTCGCATGACCTGCATCTTGACAGTGTCATCATACGTGAAGGAGAATCTGCCATAAAGGAGTGCAGCAACATAATAGCCACGGATTGTCGTTTCGAGGGCAATTACCCGTTCTGGCATGTCCATGGCTTCACGATACGCAACTGTTATTTCGCTGTCGGCGGACGTTCTGCACTGTGGTATTCCGACCATCTGAAAATGCAGGACACCGTAATAGATGCGCCCAAGATGTTCCGTGAAATGGACGTCATCGATATAGAGAATGTGGTCATGAACGATGCCGATGAAGTATTCTGGAGGTGCAACGATATCCGTATCCGCAACCTCAGGCTTCATGGCGGCACATACCCTTTCATGTTCAGCCGCAATATTATTGTGGACGGTCTTGAAAGTGACAGCAAATATGTCTTCCAGTATGTGAAGGATGTGGAGATCCGCAATGCCAGGATCACGACCAAAGACGCATTCTGGGAAGTGGAGAATGTGACGATCTACGACTCCGAGCTGAACGGGGAATATCTGGGATGGCATTCACGCAACCTTCGTCTTGTGAACTGTCACATCTCGGGAGAGCAGCCTCTGTGCTATGCGCATGATCTGGTGCTTGAGAACTGCACATTCGACCCTGCATGTGACCGTGCGTTTGAGTATTCCACTGTCAATGCGGATATACGAGGTGCCATTACCAATATCAAGAATCCCATGTCAGGGCATATCATAGCGGATGCTATCGGTTCTGTCACAATTGACGAAAACATCAAGGCACCTGCCGACTGTGTCATCGAAGCCCGCGCCTGACCGGATTGCGATTTTTTCATATTCGATATAATTGACAGCCGTCGTCTTCAGGAAACCACGACGGCTGAAATCTTCTTTCTTGTTCTGGTCTTCCGTGTCGCTCCATTCGATGTGCTTGCTCTCGGCTTGCAGTTTATTTTATACTTCGTCTACAATCACGCTGCGCCTCGGCATAGTTCGAACGAGTTCGTCC
>CALVDP010000059.1 GCA_944326315.1 uncultured Bacteroidales bacterium | reverse complement strand
GTATATCGGCATATTTAATCTGGAATGTGCTGAATGTGCCGACGGTATTGTCCGGGAATGCCCCTCCGGTGGCGAAATTCTGTGTCGACAGGTCATAGATGAAGATTGCCGAGCCGTCCGAGCACTTGTACTTCGTCTTCCACTTGTTGTTGCTTCCGCCGAAGTTGCCGGAGAACTTGGTCCCGTCCTCAGTGTTGCCGCTGGTGTCGAGGTTTATGTTCCTTGAATATCCTCCGTGATCTGCGTCATGGAAATCATCGAACCTGAAACAGATTATAGGATAGTCCAATGAGAGGTAGGTGGTCTGTGTACGCTTGAAGTCTCCCCTTGCCTTGACGGCATCTTGCTGGTACGGGATTATTTCCACATAGTTTTCCGGTTCGGCATCCATCCATGTTACGGTCTGTCCATTGTTTGCCTTGTCCCAAAGCAGGTTATCTCCGTCAGTGAATACATCATTGTAGTAACCGGCAGGAATGTTGAGCGTGAATTCGACGGACTTGCTGAACCCTTCGCCAGGATCGTCACCTTCAGGACAAGTGGCGGTTATCTTGACACTTCCGTATTTCTTGAATGTTATTACGCCTCCTGAAACTGCAGCCACACTTTCATCGCTTGATGTCCATGTGATGAGGGACTGGGTGCATTCGGCCGGTACAGTCTCGAATTCTGCCGTGAATGAGAGATCGCTCATGGAGAAGACATCATTTTGTCCAGGCGCGTTAGTTATTCTGATTCCGACCGGAGTTATGACCTGGTCTACGTAGATTTCATGTGTCGCGGTCACCGGGTTGTCTCTGTCAAGCGCGGTTGCAGTGATTGTCACTCGCCCTGTAGCGACTCCTGTGACAATTCCCGAAATCGGATCTACGGTCGCTATTTCCTCATTTCCGGAATTCCACAGAACACTTTTGTAGGTCGCATCTTCAGGAGTGATGGCGGCCGTGAGCGTCATGGTTTCGCCTATATAGCATGACGGAAGACCAGTCTCAGTGTGTGTCATGGTCGAGTTGTCCGAAACTGTGATGGAAGTTGCAGGTATTGCAGTCTTGACAACATTTACTGTAAGGGTGGCGGATGCGATGGTGTTCATGGCTTCCGATGTGATGGAAACCACAGCCGATCCTTCCGCGTTGGCGGTCAGAAGGCCGTCCTGGCTGACTGACAAGATGCTTTCATCCGAAGTGGACCAGACCATCTCCGGGAAAGTGATTTCCGAGAGATCTTCAGGTACTGTGGTGAAGCTGAGTTGAATAGACTCTCCGATGAGCATCGGCAGTGTTTTTACTTCAGTTTGCGGATTTATGTAAACTTTTGCCTGGTCATTGTCTTCCATTACGATACTTACCGATTCGAGTACCGTTGCCGGATCCATTATTTCCATCTTTTCCTCTGTGCAGGAAAAGACCGGGAATGAGAGGGCTGCCAGGGATAAGTATTTCAATATTCTGTTCATATTCTGTCTTTTGGGGCAGCGGATTGCAAATCCGCTGCAACGTTTATAGTTAGTTTGCTGCGACGTTTATAGTTAGTTCGCCGTAACGTTTGGGGCCGTAACGTTTATGGTTTGTTATTCCCAGCCCGGATTCTGTTTCAGCTCCGGATTCAGCTGCAGTTCGTCGCTCGGAAGCGGAAGCAGGTAATTGCGTTCATTCCATTCCCTTCCAGTGTAGAGGATTATATACCCGTCACTGTTGGTCTGGTTCGGCATGTCGGTCCAAGTGTCGCCGAACCATGTCCCGTCATATTTGACGCCTAACAGATCCTGCGGCATTTCCGTCTCCGCTGTCTTCCATCTCTTCAGGTCATCTATACGGAAACCTTCGAATGCGAATTCTACAGTGCGTTCAGCCCTGATTTCCTCACGCATGTCGAGGCCATGCGTATTCACGAGCCCGTTGGACAGGGCGGTCATCGTCGGGTTCGAACGGTGGCGTACAAGATTGAGTGATTCGTCCAGCTGTTCGTCGGTGATGCTTCCGTTCAGCTCGAAAACTGCCTCGGCATAGTTCAGCAACACTTCTGCATAGCGGATGATAGGATAGTCATATCCTTCGGACTCGTCCTGTACGTGGCGTTCGGTAGCCCATTTGTAAGCCTGGTAGCCTGAGTTGACACGGCGGTTGGCAGTCTTGCCGGCTTCATCTGCTTCCCACGTCGTCCTGTATTCTGTATCGTTTGTCCAGTAGGTTTGTCCGTTCATGAGCAGGGTGGCGTTCATGCGCAGGTCCCTGTTCTCGAATTCCGTGTTCGCGCCGGCTTCTCCCATCCATTGGGTATTGCCCGGAGCATCTATCGGAAGTCCGTTCTGGCATCTGTATATTCTTGCCAGATTGTTCGTCGCGCGTATGGCGCCTTCAGTGAATGCATGTGTGATGTTGTAGCCTATAGGCTTGAGCGTCTCGTCATGTCTGCGGTAGAAGATGTATTCCCTGTTGTCGGCCTTGGTAAGTCCGGCCGGGTTGCACTGCACGTTTTCGAGGATGAACATGTAACGGTAGCTGTCGCGCCCTCCGAGTGCATCGCTGTAGAACAGTTCGTATTGATCGGAATCCATTACTTCCTTTGCAGCTTCGGCAGCTTCCTTCAGAAATTCCGATGAAGCCGCTGCATCTCCATTGTGAAATTTCTGCCATGTCCCCTCATAGAGTCCTATGCGGGAAAGATATGCCCATGCAGCGTTCTTACACAGACGTCCGTCAGCCGACGGTGAATCAGGAAGGAGTTCAACGGCGGCCTTGAGGTCCGCAATACAGTTCCTGATGACAGTGATTCTGTTTGTGCGCGGACCGTAGAGAATCTCGTTGTCCACGTCTACAGGCTCGGCGGTATAGATACAGTCCCCGAACATCTGGACAAGTTCGAAATAGAGGTATGCCCTGAAGAAATAGGCCTCTCCCATAGGCTCGGCGATGTCTGACTGCGGTTCGAAGTCAGCCGCTTTCTGAAGGAGCAGGTTTACATAGTATATTCTCTTGTAGAGCTGCTTGTAGTTCTCGTCAGTGGACGGGATGGAGTTGTTACCCGCACTGAAGTTGTTGACACTGGCCTCGCACATGAGGTCCGAGCGTGTGTCCGCATGAGGTCCGTCCGACAGCCCGTTCATGTATGTGACGCTTGTAGAGCCTCTGAAATCACGGGTCCACTCATAGAATTCGTCGGCAAACAGCATGAAATTGTCCGCCTTGTCCCATACCTGAGTGTCGGACAGTTGTTTCTCCGGGCTGAAATCCAGACAAGAAACGGCCATCATCGTGCAGCAGACAGCACTTGCTATTTTCAAAATATTGTGTTTCATATCCAATCGCATTTTAGAAAGTTAGGTTCACTCCGAATGAGAAGCCTCTCATGAACGGATATCTGTAGGTGGCGGAAGCGCCGCTTCCGAGGTTGTCCCCGCTCCTTGCTTCAGGATCCCATCCGTCGAGTATCTGCGAATATTCCCAGAGGTCGGTGCCGGTGAAGTAGATGCGGCATCCTGAAACCACGTTCTGTTTTTCAAACAGCTTTGCCGGGAAGGAGTAGCCGAGCGTCAGGTTCTTGAGCCTGATGTAGGCACCGTTTGAAGCCGACCAAGAAGAAGCCTGGTAGTTGTAGTTGTTGATGGCCCCGTCATCGGTGTAAGGACAATAATGTCCGTCTGTATTGTCCACGCTCCATACATTGCCCACGGACTGGTTCGTGGTGTTTGTATAGAATGCACGCATAGGTACGGTCCAGTTGTTTATGCCGTTCCACATGGTTCTGTTCCCTGCTCCCTGGAAGACGATAGAGAAGTCTATGCCCTTCCACTGGAAGCCTGCATTGATGGAGAACTGGATTTCCGGATCATCGGGGCCGAGGTATACATAGTCGTTGTAGTCGAGCTTGCCGTCATTGTTGACATCCGCGAACATGTTGTCACCTACGCGGAGGTTGTTCGGCATACCGATACCGTTGTTCTCGTAATATTTGTCGATATATGCCTGGCGCATTTCCTCGTTCTCGATTTTGCCGGCATAGCGGAGTCCGAACAGGGAGTTGATAGGATAGCCCTCGCGGTTGTCCACATATCCGCTTTCGATAGTGGCCGCCCCTCCGAAGTCCACAAGTTCGTTGCGTGCGAAAGTGAACGTACCTCCGATGGAATATGTGAAGTCCTTGCCGATTCTGTCTCTCCAGGTCAGCTGACCTTCATATCCCCAGGACTTGAATTTTCCTTCGTTTACGGAAGGCGGATTGTCACCTACAATGCTTGGATAATCTATACCTACAAGCATGTTGTTGTTCCTCTTGGTGAAGACCTCGACAGTACCCACGAGCCTGTCCTTGAAGAATCCGAAGTCAAGACCTATGTTGTAGTTCTGCACCTTTTCCCATGTACGGGTCAGTGATACGAGGTTCCCTGAAGTCGTGATGGTTGAAGCCAGTCCGTTTCCGATGAGGGCGCCGTTCCCGTTGTTCATGTTGTAGAGAAGATAGCCGTCATAGTTGGAAATGCCGTTCTGGTTACCTACCTGTCCGTATGAAAGCCTGAGTTTCAGTTCGCTGAGCCATTCGGAATCTTTCAGCACGCCTTCCTGGGAGATGCGCCATCCGAGTGAGCCGCCCCAGAAGAACGCCCATCTGTTTTCCGGAAGGAACTTGGACGAACCGTCATAACGCATGTTGAATTCCACGAGGTATTTTTCCTTGTAGTCATAGTTCACGCGTCCGAAAAGCGATGCTATGGCGAACTTGTATTTGTCGGTATTGTCGGCAATGGTCGTAGTCCCGGAACCGTTCACTATGGTGATTCCCTCCTGAATGTTTTCGGCACGTACACCGAATCTCATGTAGGTCTTAAGTTCATACTGGGCACCGAATGTCGCGCTGAGATTGTGGTCATCCGCGAATGTATGATGTCCGTTCAGGTATGCGGAAGCCGAATAGAAGTCGGTTCTCGACCCTGTCTGCTGATAATAGGATTCGGCCGCAGTCGGGGTAGTGAGCACTTCCCTGGTGCCTGTGTAGTTGTAGTATGTGACGGAATTGGACACCTGGTCGCGGAACGCTGTGCTGGTGTTGTAGCCGAGATTGACGTTCAGATCGAGCCATTCCGTTATGTTGGCGGTCAGGGACTCGCTGATGTTGAGGGCTGATACGGAGAGTTTGTTGTCACCGCCTTCTTCCGCTACGGCTACCGGAGACGCCCATGTTCCCCATGCGTAAGGCTTTCCGTCCATGGTCGTAAGCGGCAGGCCGGGCATAGGCATGTTTACGGTGAGTATGGAGCCGAGATTGGTCGGAGCCACCTGTTCCTGCCTGTTGTAGCCTATTGATGAGTCGAGCTTGAGCCAGTCCGTGATCTGGAATGTATTGTTTACGCGGAGATTGTACCTCTGGTTATTGTTGTTCCCGTACTGAAGCGGAGACCCGTCGTAGAGGTAACCGAGAGATACGCGGTATGAAATTTTTTCCGAACCTCCCGACACGCTCAGGTCATGTGTGGTGGAATGGGCGTTTCCGAAGAGTGAGTTCAGCCAGTTCACCGAATCATCGAACACGAAATCCGCGACATCGGTGAAGCCGCTCTGTCCGAACGGGCTGATGGTATGATCGAGGTCGATGTAGTAGCCTTTGTACTGTTTGGCGAGCTGGGCGTATCTGTACCAGTTGTGGCCGGTGTCATCGGACAATGTCGTCATCACTGCATCGGCCCATTCGTCGAGTGTCATCAGTTCAGGCATGCGCCCTACTGTCTTGAGCGTGTAGGAACCGGAATATTCGACCTTGGCACGGCCTTCCTGACCTTTCTTGGTGGTGATGAGCACTACACCTCCGGCCGCACGCGAACCGTAGATGGCTGCGGCACCGTCCTTGAGGAAGGACATGGATGCTATGTCAGACGGGTTGAGCAGCCTCATGTCATTGATGCTCTCGTATGCTACACCGTCAATGATGACAAGCGGTTCGGATGAATTGGTGGAGACTGCGCCACGGAGGCTCATGCCCCAGCTCTCATCTCCAGGAGCCGAAGACTGCCTTGTGATGATTACACCGGGAATCTGGCCCTGCATCGCCTGCAGAGGGCTTGACAATGCTCCCTTTTCCTGCAGCATCTCGTCCTTTACTACGGATATGGCCCCTGTGAGGGTCTCTTTCTTCTGTACGCCGTACGCCACTACGACCACATCGTCGAGGAGCGTGGATTCTATCTGCATCGTTATTTTCATGCCCGGAGTGAATGTCGTCCTGACATCGGAATATCCGATACATGTCACGGTGATGGCAGTACCTTCCGCCATGTCAAGGGTGAATTCGCCGTCGATACCTGTGGTAGTACCGGTCGAAGTCCCGTCAATGATGACAGCAGCTCCGATGACAGGGTAGCCCTCGTTGTCGATGACGTATCCCGAGATACCGTCCTGGGCCGAGGCCGTCCCTGTTCTCAGCAGAATGGCTGCTGCAAGCAGGGCTGTCTGCAAAAAACGTCTTAAAGAATTGCTCATATCGTTGTTATTATTATATAGTGTTTGTTTTTCCTGCCGTGGTCTTGTCTGCCGTGGTCTTTACAGTGCTTTCCTGAATTCTTCCCTGACAATGGTCCTTGCCGCGAAAATGTGGTTTTCCACTGTTCTCCTGCTCAGCCCGAGTATTTCTGAAATATCTTTGCTTGTCTTCCCGTCATGTATGTACATAAGGTATATTTCCCCTTTGCGACGTCCCATTTTCCTGATTGACGCCTGTTCCGCCGAAAGCATCTCCCGCATTCTCACATCGTCTTCCGTCTTGCATGTGTGGGCTGCTCTTCCGCATCCGGCGAAATATTCCCGGGCCTTCACGGAGAGTGCGTTCCTGCGGTACCAGTCTGTCACAAGGTTTCGTGCAATCCTGAATATGAGACGTTCTGCCGTATGTTCGGAGATTACGGTCCTGTATTCCAACAGGCGGATGAATGTTTCCTGAAGCAGGTCTTCAGCTTCGGTCGGGTCTCCGATGCGTTTCCTTATGTAGGAAAGCAGAAAATCCCTCATTTCGCAGTACTTTTCCGAAATGAGATCCTCTTGTCTTTTCCTGAAATCCGTATTTGCAATGCCGGTCATAGTCAGTGTGTGGGTTGTGTGGTTTCAACGATGCAAATATGGCACGATGCTCTTTTCCGGGCCTGTTGTCATGTAACAATGTTCTGACTGTTTGTCACAACTTCTCACTTTTAATATAAAAAATATGGGACGAAATGTAACATCCGCATGTTACAAATCATCATCTATATGACCTGGAGGCTGTTTGGGCGTGGATATGTTGACGGTACGGTCAGAATTTTGTATATTTGACTGCGTCGCGTGACACTGCCGCGTCCCGCAATTAAGGACAAGACTGCGCCTGTTGCCTGCAGGCATGTTGATGTGACTGATTATATATTGTGGAAATTATGAGAAACTGGATTTTGGTGGCTGTGGCTCTGGCTTTCGTTTCCTGTTCCGGCAGGCCTTCCCAGGATGGCGGAGGGAAACATGATATCCCTGTCAGGGTCATGGAAATCGGAGAGGTGGCAAATGCCGGCTCCAGAAATTATGTGGGTACGGCTTCCGCTTCCAGGTCGGCTTATGTATCCTGCCGTTATCCAGGCAGGCTTGCCGGGCTGCATGTGGCCAAGGGGGATTTTGTCAATGCCGGCGACGTGATAGCTGAGGTGGAGTCCCAGACTGTCATTTCGTCATGGGAGATTGCACATTCGACCCTGAAGCAGGCCGAAGACGGATATGAAAGGGCCCGCAAGGTGCACGAAAGCGGCAGTATGGCGGACGTCAAGATGGTCGAGGCGGAGACAAGGCTCGCGCAGGCACGTGCTTCGGCTGCAGCGGCAGATGCCGCTCTTGAAGATTGCAAGGTCAAGGCTCCGTTCTCCGGAGTGATCGGAGATGTTCTGGTGACGGAAGGTGAGGAGCTTGATGCGGTAGACAGGATTGCCCTTATCCTTGACCTGTCGTCCGTGGAAATAGATTTTCCTGTGCCGGAAAAGGAACTGTCGGAAATTGACAAGGGCACAGCGGTGTCATTTTCCGTCCCTGCTCTCGGGGTGGATGATGCAGCAGCTGCAGTCAAGGTGAAGGGAATGACTGCATCCCCGCTTTCCCACACCTACATGTGTACGGCTGTCCCGGTACGTGAGGTGGACGGCCTGATGTCTGGAATGGTGGTCAAGGTCCGTATGGACAGCGGACGGGGCGAGGGGGTGGTCGTCCCGGCCTCAGTGATAAGATCGGATGTGTCCGGTCGGTATGTGTGGACAGTCTCCGATGACGGTACGGCAGACAAGATATATGTGGTGCCCGGAGGTTTTTCCGGCAAGGGAGTCATCATCACGGAAGGACTTTCTGTCGGAGACAAGGTCATAGTAGAAGGCGTGCAGAAGGTCTGCACCGGTTTGAAAGTCAGAATTGTGGAATGATGAAAAGGGACCCGGCCAATATAATCAGGAGTTTCATAGCCCACAAGAAGCTGATTTATATTATTGTGGCCAGTTTTGTCGCGGTGGGTGTCGTGGGACTTTTCTTCATCAAGAAGGATGAGTTCCCTTCTTTCGAGATCAAGCAGGGCCTTGTGGCAGGGATATATCCCGGGGCTTCAGCCTCACAGGTCGAAGACCAGTTGACCAGACCGCTCGAAGATATTCTCTTCTCGTTTACAGAGGTTAGCAGGGAGAACACGTATTCCTATTCCAGAGACGGGGTCTGTTATATATTCGTGGACCTTACTGTCCCGGCCAGAAAGAAGGACGAGGCCTGGTCCAAGATCAAGCTGAAGCTTGAGTCCTCCAGGATGACACTGCCTCCTGGAGTTCTGGCTGTCACAGTACTTGATGATTTCAGTTCGGTGTCTTCGCTCCTGATAGCCATAGAATCGCCGGACAAGGGCTATTCCGAACTTCTGGACTATGCGGAGGACCTGCGTTCCAGACTGCTTGAGATTCCTGAAATGGCAGCTGTCTCCATAATCGGCGCCCAGACGGAGGAGATTGCGGTCGATGTGGACATGGACAGGCTTTCTTCCTACGGCATAAGTCCGGCATCTCTCCTTATAGACTACCAGACCGCTGGACTGCAGGTTCCGGGCGGCACATTCAGTACCGGCTACGTGAATTCCCCGATCCATATCACAAGCCCTCTCGCTTCGGAACAGGAGGTGGCCGAACATATCATCTACTCTGATCCGGCGGGTAATGTGGTCCGCCTGGGTGATGTCGCCGAAGTGCACAGACAGTACAAGGAGCCGTCGTCACTGGTGAACTATAACGGCAGGTCTGCAGTGGTGCTTTCCGTGGAGAAACGCCTGGACAATGATATCGTGGCTTTTGGCGCGAAAGTGAACAAGGTGCTCGATGCCTTTTCAGAGACCCTGCCTGAGAGTGTTACCATCAGCAGGATTACCGACCAGCCGAAGGTTGTGGGCAATTCCGTGCTGTCGTTCCTGCGTGACCTCGTGATATCCATGCTTGTGGTCATACTGGTGATGCTGATGCTTTTCCCGATCAAGTCCGCGTTGATAGCCAGTTCGGGAGTCCCTGTATGCACCGCTCTTGCGCTTGCCGTAATGTTCATTACCGGGATTGACCTGAATACGGTCTCTCTTGCGGCGCTGATTGTCGTCCTGGGGATGATAGTGGATGATTCCATCATCACTATGGACGGGTACATGGGCAATCTGGCCAAGGGTATGCCGCAGGTGGATGCCGCCGCTGCCAGTGCCAAGGAGCTTTTCATGCCTATGTTCATGGCTACGTTTGCCATTTGTGCGATGTTTTTCCCGATAAAGGGTATCATTACGGGATATCTCGGGGATTTCGTCACCACTTTTCCGTGGGTCGTGGCGATAGCCCTGAGCATTTCACTGATATATGCGATGCTTGTAGTGCCGTCTCTTGAAGTCAGGTATATCAGGACGGCGCGTTCCGAGAGCACGGGCTGGTTCGCCAGGCTGCAGTCAAGGTTTTTCGACGCGATGCAGAACGGATACGAGTGGCTTCAGGCCATCTGTTTCCGTCATCCCAAGCTTACATTGCTGACCGGCGCGGTCGCAGTGGGGCTCGGCATCCTGATGTTCACACAACTCAATGTGCAGATGATGCCTATGGCGGCGAGGGACTGCTTCGCCGTGGAGATATATCTTGACGGGAACGCCGGGCTGTCCCAGACACAGGCAGTCAGCGATTCTCTCCAGAAAATCCTGCTTGCGGACCGGAGGGTCAAGTCTGTGACGGCCTTTGTCGGGACATCGTCACCACGGTTCCATGCCACGTATGCGCCCCAGCTGCCGGGATCGAATTATGCACAGTTCATTGTCAACACGACATCCAATCTTGCCACGGAAGCTATCCTCAAGGAATATGAATCCAGGTATGAACATTTCTTCCCGCGTGCTCTGATCAGATTCAAGCAGATGGACTATCAGGCTGTGACGTCGCCTGTAGCCGTGGTGCTGAAAGGCCCGGACCAGGAAACGCTTGTCCCGATAGCGGAGAAGATCAAGAATTACATGTACTCCCTTGATGACATCCTGAAATGGATACACAGTGACTGTGATGATTATGTGTCGTCAGTCAATGTCACACTGGACCCTGAGGAGGCGGCCCGTCTGGGAGTGAACAAGACAATGATGTCTCTTTCACTTGCGGGGGCGTTCAACGGGCAGACCATTGCGACATTGTGGGAAGGGGACAAGAAGCTCCCTGTAAATCTCTACAGCACCGCTTCCGGTCCGGACATGGACTATGATGTCCTGGCCAATCAGATTGTACCGGCGGCCATGCCCGGAGTGTCTGTGCCTCTGAGGCAGGTGGCTGAAATTACCCCGGAATGGTCACAGGAGACATTTGCGAGAACTGCCGGTGAAGAATCCGTGACTATCGGTGCGGACATGAAATTCGGATGCAGCCAGCCTGTGGCCATGAAGAAAATCAAGGCCTACGTTAAGTCGGAGATAGAGCCGTATCTGCCGGAAGGGGTGACAGTATCATACGGCGGCCTGAGTTCCATGAACAAGACTGTGGCGCCGGAGATCCTTCTGAGCTTCATCTGTGCGGTGGCTGTCCTTTTCTTCTTCATGCTTGTGCACTTCAAGAAGGCTTCACTTGCTTTTCTTACGCTTATAATGAGTACGTTGTGTCTGTTCGGGGCATTTTTCGGAATGTGGCTTTTCAAGCTTGATTTCGGCCTTACATCCGTACTCGGCCTTATTAGTCTTGTCGGAATCATTGTCCGGAACGGCATAATAATGTTCGAGTACGCCGAAGAGCTCAGATTCCGTCACGGACTTGATGTCAAGACGGCTGCCGAAGAAGCCGGCAAGCGCAGGATGAGGCCTATATTCCTAACATCGTGCACTACGGCACTGGGTGTCCTGCCCATGATAATAAGCGGAGATGCCCTGTGGCTGCCGATGGGAGTGGTAATATGTTTCGGTACCATGCTGTCAATAATACTTATCGTGCTGATGATGCCTGTCTCGTACTGGCAGATATTCAAGAATGCCGATGCAGGGAAGGCCAGGCAGCTGCAGTGATGCCTGGATACCGGGACAAGAATGAACAGATTTGTCAGACTGACGTTAAATAACGTGAATTCGATGAAATGAATGGAATGAATTTCAGAGAATTACCTCTATAGAGGACGAAGTCCGGCGTAAGGAGGCTGGGTCAAAAGTCCCGAAGGGACC
>CALVDP010000058.1 GCA_944326315.1 uncultured Bacteroidales bacterium | reverse complement strand
CAAGAGACTTAAGATAATTGACAAGGCTTTTACCCGCCTTTGTCCTCTCATTGACCGTTATAGTATATGTTGCCATACCAACCTCCTGTGTTTATTGTCTTTCGCAAATATAGGCACAAACCGAGAGCAGAGCAAATGAAATATGTTTTGCCGAGGTGCAGTCCTATAAATGTCCGTCAGGACAAATATAGTCTTTTTTCTGGATTTGGAATCTATATATTTAAAGAAGTATCGACATAATTAAAGACATAGTTTCCAAATCTTTTCCCAACTCTATTCTGAACTTTTTTGGATAATCAGAACGGGTATATCTAAAGACAGTCCTCTCCAATTCAACTTCCACCTTATCTGGAAACCACCCCCAGATACAAGAAAGGGAGAATTTATGCTGCCCTCCCGTATAATTTCAAACTAATTTAATATGGATTTATCTGTAATGGGATAAGTTAATTCCTTTTCTTACTGCTGTCACTGCTCATGAAGCAAGGCAGATAAATGACCTCCCTGTCCCAGTCCTTTTCCTTTACAGATATGCCCGACGATACATACTTTCTCTTTCCAGATTTCGTCAGTCGAAGCATTAAAGGATACGTGTTGTCCTTTTTTGGACGATATTTTAAGCAAATTACTTCTACAGAAGTAGTTAACATAAGATTTTGCTAACATATCTGCTAACATAAATCCGTCAGACCGCCCTCAAATGCCATTACAAGACAGACCTTAAAAGACATCCAAACACGAAAAAAGCACCTGCGGTAATCGCAAGTGCTTTATCATAAAGGTCTTTCCAGACCGTTTCCGTGGTCCCACTTGGGCTTGAACCAAGGACCCCCTGATTATGAGTCAGGTGCTACTAACCAACTGAGCTATGGGACCATATACTCGTTTCTTTCGGCCATCTTCATCGTTGTCCGGCGAATCCTCTGTCTGTCATTTACGGAAGTAAACTCCTTCCTTCGGATCTTGGACGCCTCGAAGCTGACGCAAAATAAACTTCGTCTTTCATTCTTTCGGCCATCTTCATCGTTGTCCAGCGAATCCTCAGTCTGTCATTTACGGAAGTAAACTCCTTCCTTCGGATCTTGGACGCCTCGAAGTTGACGCAAAATAAACTTCGTCTTTCATTCTTTCGGCCATCTTCATCGTTGTCCGGCGAATCCTCTGTATGTCATTTACGAAAGTAAACTCCTTCCTTCGGATCTTGGACGCCTCGAAGCTGACACAAAATAAACTTCGTAAAAGAACTTTTTAATTGCGGATTGTCCGGAGTTCCCGGACAACTCCGCAAATATAGTAATTATTTTTTAATCTACCATAAGAAATCCGCACCTGCACATATCAAATACTGCAACAGCCTGGGATAAGCCTACGGCAGACTACAAGTCAGACCTTGATCTCAACTTCAACACCGCTTGGAAGCTCAAGCTTCATAAGGGCATCCACTGTCTTCTGTGTTGAATCATAGATGTCAAGCAGACGGCAGAATGAGTTGAGCTCGAATTGTTCGCGGGACTTCTTGTTTACGAAAGTCGAGCGGTTCACAGTGAAGATCTTCTTGTCGGTAGGAAGTGGAATAGGACCATTCACACGAGCTCCGGTAGAAGCCACTGTATCAACGATCTTCTTGGCAGACTTGTCCACCAGCATATGATCGAATGATTTGAGTTTAATTCTTATCTTTTGGCTCATATCAATAATTATCAACAGATTAAACTTTCTCTATTATTCGTCCTCGTCAGTATTCTTGTAGCCGCTCTTCTCGACAATCTCCTTGGCGAGATTTGCAGGTACTTCGGCATAATGGTCAAATGACATGGTGCTGGTAGCACGTCCTGACGAAATTGTCCTCAGAATAGTCACATAACCGAACTGCTCTGCAAGAGGAACGAAAGCCTTCACGATCCTGGCTCCGCCGGTAGTAGAGTCCATGGCGTTGATCTGTCCGCGACGGCGGTTCAGGTCTCCGACAATATCACCCATATAGTCTTCCGGTGTCACGACTTCGAGAGACATGATCGGCTCAAGAAGTACTGGCTTTGCCTTAGGGCAGGCGTGACGGAATGCCTGGCGGGCACAAATCTCGAATGAAAGCTGGTCAGAGTCCACAGGGTGGAATGATCCGTCCTTCAGGGTAACCTTGAGGGAAGGCACTTCGTAGCCGGCAAGAACACCGTTGGCCATTGCAGACTTGAAGCCTTTCTCGACAGACGGAATGAACTCCTTAGGCACATTACCGCCTTTCACCTCATCGATGAACTGGAGTCCGGTAACACCTTCGTCGGCAGGTCCGATCTCTACAATGATGTCGGCGAACTTACCGCGACCGCCGGTCTGCTTCTTGAATACCTCACGGTGCTGTACAGTAGCTGTGATGGCCTCCTTGTAGTTCACCTGTGGTGCACCCTGGTTGATCTCGACACCGAATTCACGGCGAAGACGGTCCACGATGATATCAAGATGAAGCTCACCCATACCGCTGATCACAGTCTGGCCGGTCTCATGATCTGTCTTGACAGTGAATGTCGGATCCTCCTCTGCAAGCTTCGCAAGGGCAATTCCGAGCTTGTCAAGATCTTTCTGGGTCTTAGGCTCCACTGCAAGTCCGATCACCGGATCAGGGAATTCCATAGACTCAAGAGTGATCGGATGGTCTTCCGCGCAGATGGTATCACCGGTACGGAGATCCTTGAATCCGACTGCAGCACAGATATCTCCGGCTTCAACGAACTCTATAGGATTCTGCTTGTTGGAATGCATCTGGTAAAGACGTGCGACACGCTCTTTCTTGTCTGACCTGGTGTTGAGTACATATGAACCTGCATCCAGACGGCCTGAATAAGCCCTCAGGAATGCCAGACGGCCGACAAACGGGTCTGTTGCGATTTTGAACACCAATGCGCAGAACGGCTCCTTGGCATCCGGCTTGCGGTCTTCCTCGTCGCCAGTCCTTGGGTTCACACCCTTGACTGCGCCCTTGTCAAGCGGAGACGGAAGATAGCGCATCACTGCATCGAGCAGGAACTGCACACCCTTGTTCTTGAAAGATGACCCGCAGCACGCAGGTACGATAGACATGTCGATGGTAGCCTTCCTCAGTGCAGCCACTATTTCATCTTCCGAGATGGAATCCGGATCCTCGAAGAATTTCTCCATCAGGGATTCGTCATACTCGGCAGCAGCTTCCACGAGCTTCTCCCTCCACATGGCGACCTCAGCCTTCATGTCTTCAGGCACATCAGTCACCTGGTAGTTCACGAGCTCTTCACCGCTGTCATAGATAAGGGCCTTGTTCGCGATAAGGTCGACAATACCCTGGAACTTGTCTTCCGCACCGATAGGCAGGCAGATAGGTACTGCCCTTGCGCCCAGCTTTTCCTTGATCTCCTCGACCACAGCCAGGAAGTCCGCGCCTACACGGTCCATCTTGTTTACATACGCGATCTTCGGGACACCGTACTTGTCAGCCTGACGCCATACAGTCTCGGACTGCGGCTGGACACGGCCTACCGCACAGAAAGTGGCGATAGTACCGTCAAGCACACGGAGTGAACGCTCCACCTCAACGGTGAAGTCCACGTGGCCCGGAGTATCAATCAAGTTAATCTGATAAGTATCCCCCTTGTAATGCCAGAAAGCGGTAGTTGCTGCCGAAGTAATGGTAATACCACGCTCCTGCTCCTGGACCATCCAGTCCATGGTAGCGGCACCTTCATGTACCTCTCCTATCTTGTGGGTCTTCCCAGTATAGTAGAGGATACGCTCTGAAGTAGTAGTCTTACCGGCATCAATGTGAGCCATAATACCGATATTCCTGGTAAATTTAAGATCTCTTGCCATTTGTTCTTAACTTAAAAAAGGGGATTAGAAACGGAAGTGGGCAAATGCCTTGTTGGCCTCTGCCATCCTATGCATATCTTCTTTTCTCTTGAATGCCGCACCCTCGCAATTGTATGCTGCGATGATCTCGGCACAAAGTTTTTCTGCCATCGAGTGGCCGGAACGCTTGCGGGCGAATATGATCATATTCTTCATTGAAAGTGAAATCTTCCTCTCCGGACGTACCTCGGTAGGCACCTGGAAGTTCGCTCCACCGATCCTGCGGCTCTTGACCTCAACCTGAGGAGTCACATTTTCGAGAGCTTTCCTCCAAATATCTAGAGGAGCCTTGTCAGAATCTTTCATCTTCTCGCCTACCATGTCAATGGCATCGTAAAAAATAGAATACGCGATACTCTTCTTCCCCTGCAACATAAGATTGTTCACGAAACGTGTAACCATCACATCGTGATACTTTGGATCTGGAAGTAGAATCCTCTTCTTAGGCTTCGCTTTTCTCATTGTCTTGAAAAATTAAAATAGGTGAAATTTGATTACTTCTTAGATTTCTTCGGTCTCTTGGCTCCGTAGAGAGAACGTGACTGAGTCCTTCCCTCGACGCCTGCGGTATCCAAAGCTCCTCTAAGGATGTGGTAACGTACACCCGGAAGGTCCTTGACACGGCCACCCCTTACAAGCACGATAGAGTGCTCCTGGAGGTTGTGTCCTTCGCCCGGGATGTAGGCATTGACCTCTTTTGAGTTGGTAAGACGTACACGGGCAACCTTACGCATTGCTGAGTTAGGTTTCTTAGGTGTGGTAGTGTACACACGCACGCATACGCCCCTTCTCTGAGGACATGCATCCAACGCGCGAGACTTGCTCTTGATCTCGATAACCTCGCGCCCTTTGCGAACTAATTGTTGAATTGTAGGCATAAATGATTGTTAATCTTTAATTTATGTATCCTTTCCCCAAACTTTGGGGCTGCAAATATAAGGATAATATTTTAATTATCAACAATTTTATCAACAAAAAACGGGGAAAACAGGAAGTCAGGACTTCTTCTCCTTCCTGTCGAGACGCCTTTCATATTTCTCGATATATCTTTCCAGCATCTGAGAATCCTGCCGGGCCCGGTCCTGCGCCTGCCTGAGCGCCCTGCGTTTCTTCTCTCTCTGTTTTTCGGCCTTGCGGTCTATCCTGGCCTGAGCCTTCTCCGCGTCTGCCCTGTCCAACGCTTCCCATCTCGCCTCCCTGGCTGCCTTACGCTCTTTCTTCTTCTGCTCGCGTTCCGCCTTCTTCTTCTCCTTGATCTGCTCCTTGGTGAGAATCTTCGACGGATCATTCATGGCGGCAATTGAATCGGCCTTTGCCAGACTGTCAGCAAGCGCAAGGGAATCGGAGACTGCCTTGATACTGTCCTGCAATGCCAGGGAATCAGCCTTGACCGCCTCAAGGGAATCAAGTCTGGCTATGGCCATCGAGTCCTTGATCTCCTGCTGACGCTGTTCATCGAGGCGTTCCTGTCTCTGTTTCTCGACAGACCGGACATAATTGAGGGAATCCCTGATTGAAATCTGAAGATAGATATCGTCTATATATCCCGGGAAATAAAGGTTTGTCTGGACATATCTTGCCCTCGGCCTTGCATTATACCTGGAACGCTCCGAAGGCTTGAGATCCAGGGATGTCACAGCATATCTGTCCTGCGGACGCCTCCCCGGAGTCCAGTTGAAGCCCTTCAGTTTCCGGTCTTCCTCACTCATCTGGACCACAGGATATGCATCGCTCACTGCCGTGTCGAAATAATATATCCTGTTGATATTACCATCCTTGAAAATGGCTGACAACATCTTGGAATCTTTCTTGTTGACAGTGGCAAGAGTATCGTTCTCCTCTATGTAGAACAAGGCGGACGACCCTCCGAGGGCATCGAAACGGGACAGTTCTCCGTCCTTGTTGAAGTATGCCATCATCTCGGCACCCTTGATCTGGTCATAATGGGTAGTGTCTTCTTCAATGTGGATAAATGCATTGGACATCAGGCTCGCCTTCTCCATGGCATTATTCCTCACCACTACAGATATGCTGTCTGCATTATACTGCTGCGTGATTTCGTTCCAGATGGCAGGCTCCTTGAACAGGCGGGCGAGGGAATCCAGGTCCGAGTACAGGAGAGAATCACAAACCACCTGCATCGTTTTCCTGTATATCTTGACATTCCTCAGCGCCACGACAAAACCGATCTTGGTGGTATCCGGCTCAACAGCGGCAATGGAATCCGCCACTGCAAGCGAATCGGTCAATGCGACAGAATCCGCCACTGCAAGCGAATCCGGGAACGTCAGGGAATCACGGACAGCAAGAGAATCGATACGGGTAAGGGAATCGGCAAGGAAGACAGAATCCGCAGACATAAGGGAATCCGGCAGTGCCGGGACCTCTGCAGCTGCAGCTGCTGCAAGTGCGGCTTCCGCAGCCTGGGCCGCAGCGATTGAATCTGCCCTTGCCTTTTCTGCCATACGCTTCTGTGCTTCCATCTGGGCTTTCTTGTTGGGATCGTTGGCCGCTTCCTCCGCCGCTTTCTTTGCAGCCTCTTCCGCCGCCTTCCTGCGGAATTCAGACACAGGATCTATATTGAGATTGGTCTTCCTTGTCGCGGCTTCAGCTATCGTCAGAGAATCGATCTCGAACATTTTCCGGGTATAATGGATAAGGGTATCGGCTCCGAAATATATAGTATCCTTCTTCTCTTTCTCTTCCGTAATCGTAATTACAGCCGGATCCCTTGTGAGTGTCACCGTAGAGATGGAATCCACATAATCAAGCTTGCCGGCAAGTCCATATACGTTCCGCGTCGTATCCGTCAGCTGCACATTGCCATACATCCGGATGTCGGACGTGTTCCTGTTGAAATACAGGGAATCGCACCATGCCTCCTGGGTATCTGACATAAGATGGACATTCCTGCTGAAAAAGAACTGTTCGCGCCCCCTGTCATACCAGCCGTGTTCGGAGGAAAGCATGTTGTCTTCCTTCCATGCGTTGGTGCCTGTCCCGAATGTGGCGAGGGATTTTTCGGACTGGTATTTCAATGTATTGGTCTTGATGAAGATGGAGTCCGTGAACATATTGACATCGGTGGCGAAATCGAATGTCTTGATCTTGGAATCATATGTTCCTGTCTGGCTTTCTATGATCTGGCCGTCCTTGTCCCGCATCGAGCCGCCTCTGAAAAAGACCGCCACACTGTCCTTGGTATTGTAATCCAGGAATTTGGTCCTCAATGTATTGTTGTCCTTGTCCTGCAGCTGCACCACATTCCCGCGGAACTCTGCAAGGTTGGTATCGATGAAATACTTCATCTTCTCGCTCTGCAATTCGGTCTGGTCCTGGATGATCCTGACATTGCCTATGGCATCTATCACTTTCGTATCCACATTCCACAGAGCAGTGTCGCAGAGCATGTATGTATTGTTGTGGAAGAAGCGGGCCGGGCCGACAATCTTCCTGTAACTCATGCCGTTGATTTCCAGCAACTGGGCGCTCTTGCCGCTCAGCAGACGCACAAGGCTGTCCTCCGGCTCCTCTGTCTGCTCCTGGGCACGTACGCCCTGGCAGGACAGCACAGCCGCCACTATGGTGAGTGCGATGCCGAAAATCTTCCGCATGTCCTATTCTTCAGTCCGGATCTTGTCCAGCCATTCTTCGTGACTGAACGGACAATCCTTGAATATCGGGTCTATTACAATATAGGTATCCTTGATCTTCTCCTTAATGAAATCGTCAATGGCCTTCATTGCGCGCTCGTTCTCGGCCTGTTCAGCCAGCAGGGTGTAATCCTCTGTGAATGAGGCCGTGTGAGCGGGCAGTATCTTGTCCACCTTGATTATCTTATACACTGTATTGCCGGACCGGCCTTCATTGTCCCTGGATTCGAACGGAGCGGATATCTCACCTTCCTTCAGGTCCTTGATGGCATTGTAGTCTTCCGGCTTCAACTGGTCGATCTCGAAGTATGAAGATCCTGTAGAAGGGTCAGCCATCTGGCCTCCGTTGGTCCTTGTAGACGGGTCCTGGGAATAGAATCTTGCCGCCAGATCAAATGACACCGCACCGTTCTGGAGCTCCGTCTTGAGACTGTCAAGCGTGGCGAATGCCTTGGTCCTGTCTTCAGCAGTATATTCTGGTTTCATCAGGATATGCCTGGCATTGAACATGTCCCCTTTCTTCTCAAGGACTTCTATGATATGAAATCCGTCGGGTGTCTCCACTATCTGGGATACGATGCCTGGCTTGAGGGACATGGCCGCATCGGAAAACGCCGGCCAGAAAACCGACTTCGATGCCATACCGAGTTCTCCGCCTCTCATTGCGCTGCCGGGATCCTGGGAATATATCCTGGCCAGGACAGCGAACTTCTCACCGTTCATTATCCTCTCACGGATCGCCAGAAGTCTCTCCTTGACGGCAAGATTGGCCGCCTCCCTGTCAGGATAAATGCATATCTGGCTCAACTGGTACTTTATCGGTACTACAGGCAGGTCGAGTGAGTCTGTCGCCTCGATGTATTTCTGGACATCGTATGGTGTCATGTCCGGCACGGAAGCAGCCACGTTCTGCTGCATCTGCTGTGTAAGGCTCTGGTCCTGGAGAGTCTTCCTCCACTCCTGACGGAGCTTGTAAAGAGGCTTGCCGAAATATTTCTCGACATTCTCGTCACCTCCGAGCTGGGTCCTGATATTGTCCACCCGGCTGCGCAGCTCCGACTCCACCATGTCGTTGTTGACCGTCAGCGAGTCTATCCTGGCCTGTATCAGGAACAACTTGGCGGTCATCATCTGCTCCAGAAGCTCACAGCGGATATTCCTGTCGGAAGCCATCCCCTGCGCCCGCATCATCTGGACCTCCGCCTCTATCTGGGAGATGGAGATCATCTCGTTTCCGACCACAGCCACTGTCTTGTCTATGACTCCGTCCGGATATGTCTGCGCGGACACCGGCATCTGAACGGCCATGAAGGCCAAGGCAGCGGCAAGCACTGTAAATCTTTTCATCGCAAATTATTTTTCAGGCCCGTCCAAGAGGATGAGCATCAGTAAATCACAAATTTTCCTTTTTCCCGGGCGTCTTCAAGCAAGTCCTGTTCCAGATCAGTGACCAGCTGGTGTCTTCTTATGCCTATAAGGATACCTCTGATCTCCGCCTCGCAATATTCCAGCGGAAGCGGATCCCCTTCCTCCACCATATCTGATATGTAGGCAATATCCAGCTTGTCATAGTCGGGATCCTTCACCTGGATAAAAGAATTCCGCATCCGTGCCATCAGACTTGGGTAGTCCGTACCGAAATCTCCAGCCAGCTCCACAATGCTTACCCATCTGCCGCCGTAGTCCGTATACCTGTCCGCCGACGAGTAGGCCAGGCTGTCGACATATACCATATCCTCGACATTGTCAGAAGGCATATTTTTCTTAATAAGCTCGACATTCGGGGAATCGGCGGAAATCCTCATGAATCTCGCCTTGACCATCGGGACCTCGGCGATGAACTTCTGCTTGTGGGTATCGTAATATGCCGCTATCTCAGACAAGGAGACATTCGTGTCAAGCCTTTCGTTGACATAGCGCTGTTCGTATCTGTACTTCAGGAGGGCCTTGCGGTATTCTTCCAGCTCTCTGGACACATCCTTCTCCTGTTTTGACAGCTGCGCCTCGGCAATGTCGGCATACACAAGGTCCGATGCCCATGAATTGATATACTGCATCACCAGCTTCAGACTGTCCTCGTGCGATGTGCCGGGCGGGACCAGGGATTCCACCTCGCTGCGGCTCAGCTTGTGCTGCCCGACCTTGGCTATGACCTTGTTGTCGTCATCGAAAAGCGACGAAAACGCCTTACACGATGAAATCATCGGCAAGGCGAAAATCACAACCAGGAAAGATGAAATCCAGGTTTTCATCCTGTCCTATCTTGAATAGTTCGGAGACTCCCTCGTGATGGTGACATCATGAGGATGTCCCTCCACGAATCCGGCATGAGTGATTCTTACAAATTTAGCGTACCTGAGGGCTTCTATGTTGCCTGCTCCGCAATATCCCATTCCGGCGCGAAGTCCGCCAACAAGCTGGTAAACCACTTCTGACAGAGTGCCCTTGTAAGGGACCTGTGCCACAATGCCTTCCGGAACAAGCTTCTTGATGTCGTCCTCCATATCCTGGAAATACCTGTCCTTGGAGCCCTGCTGCATGGCTTCAAGAGAGCCCATTCCCCTGTATGACTTGAACTTACGTCCATTGAGTATGATTGTCTCACCTGGGGATTCCTCGACACCGGCGAAGAGAGAGCCTGCCATTATGGTGCTCGCACCGGCAGCAAGAGCCTTGACAATATCTCCGGAATATCTTATGCCACCGTCGGCAATCACCGGCACTCCCGTACCCTTGAGTGCATTCGAGGCCATCATCACTGCAGAAAGCTGAGGCATCCCGACGCCTGCGATGACACGTGTCGTGCAGATAGAGCCCGGACCGATACCGACTTTCACTGCACTGACCCCGGCATCGGCAAGTGCCTTGGCTCCTTCGGCAGTGGCCACGTTCCCTGCCACGATCTGTATGTCAGGAAGGGCCTCGCAAGCTTTCTTTATCACATTCAGCACGCCTACGGAATGTCCGTGCGCGGTATCCACGACTACGGCATCGGCGCCTGCATGGGTGAGCATCTCTATCCTGTCTATGGTATCGGACTTGACACCTACTGCGGCCGCCACAAGCAGTCTTCCCTTCGAATCCTTGGAAGCGATAGGATTGTCCTTCAGCTTCATCAGGTCCTTGTATGTGATGAGTCCTTCAAGCTTTCCGTCCTTGTCCACTACCGGAAGCTTCTCCACCTTGTATTTCCTCACGAGGGCTGTTGCCTCTGCCATGCTTATGCCTGCCGGGGCGGTCACAAGATTCTCGGATGTCATCACCTGAGAGATAGGCAGCTTCATATTGTCCTGGAAGCGCAGATCCCTGTTGGTAACGATACCTATCAGATGCTTGTTCGCGTCAACTACAGGAATCCCGCCGATATGGTGCTGGGCCATCATCCCGAGTGCATCCCCGACCGTGGCTTCCGGGCTTATGGTGAACGGATCGTCTATCATCCCGTTCTCTGCACGTTTCACCCTCTCCACCTGCTTCATCTGCTGCTCGATGGTCATATTCTTGTGTATGACACCGATACCGCCGGCGCGGGCCATGGCTATTGCAAGCTCCGCTTCAGTCACTGTATCCATAGCCGCCGAAACGATAGGAGTCTGCAGTCTGATATCTCTTGAAAACCAGGTAGTGACGTCTACCTCTCTTGGGAGCACCTCTGAACGTGCCGGAATCAGCAAAACATCATCGAAGGTCAGGCCTTCGGGAATCTCGTAGTTGGTAAATGTCTGCATCTCGAATATTTTATATTCTGCAAAGATAATGATTTTTAACAATTGTCAAGAATCTATAATCATCAGCCATCACTATCGCGCCTTTTCAAAGAGACGACCCTGGCAAGTATTCCTCTCTTCAAGACGCTTGTCAAGCATGCGCAGCACCTCGAAATTCCGGACAAGTCCCCATGGAGTCTCATTCACAAATCTTGGAGGCACCTCTCCGGCGACGCGTTCTATATAAAGATCCGGGCGCAGACGTTCAAGGATGTCAATGACGAAATCCAGATATTCATCAAGACTGAAACGCAGGAAATCGTCCGGATTTACGGCGAATTCGTGTTCCATGGCTGTCCCCCTGACAATCTGCAACTGATGGAATTTCACCGAATGCAGCGGCATGGAGTTGATAAGGGATGTTTGGTCAAGAAGCATGTTCCGGGTTTCTCCAGGAAGTCCGAGAATGAAATGCGCACCCGTATCTATCCCGCGGTCAGCAGTCATCCTCACCGCCCTTTCAGCACATCCGAAATCATGCCCGCGATGTATCCTCTCCAATGTCCGGTCATAACACGATTCAATCCCGTATTCCACTGTCACCAACGGGGCTCCAATCCGCCTGCCGCCCACTGTCCTGTTCCAGCCTGGAGTAAGTGTCCCGTCTTTCAGCGCAGCTATCATGTCCAGTTTCTCCTCATCGACGCAGTCGGGGCGGGTACCGATGACAATGCCGGCCACATCAGGGTGCTCCAACGCTTCAAGATACAGGCTGCGAAGCTTCCCGACAGGGGCGTATGTATTTGAATATGACTGGAAATATGCAAGATAATGCCCGGTATTGCGGTATCTTACGCGATGGAATTCTATACCTTCGTCCATCTGCTGCCTCAATGTCTTCCCCGGGGTGCTGTAGCCGGGATGGAAAGCCGCGTTGTCGCAATAGGTACAGCCTCCCCTGCCGACAGTCCCGTCCCTGTTCGGGCAGGTGAATCCGGCATCAATGACGATCTTCTGCAGACGCTCCCCGTATTTTTTCCTGTAATATCCTGCAAATGAATTGTATCTTTTCCCGTTTGCGAATTTCATGACAATACCTCCGTCGCCTGCAAAGTTACTGCAAATTTCCGTTCCGGCTAAAAGTGTTTTCTGCGTAAAACACTTTTACATCAAATATGTTTTTTGCGAAAAACATTTCATACCTATTTTTGTTTTTTAACGTCAGTTCGACGAATTTAGGTTGCTCAGGACCAAGGAATTCGTCGAACAGTCGTTAAGGATTTCTGCGAAATCCAATTTTCTTAAACCCCAGTCGCTGTGGCGACAGCCCCTTTCCAAGGGGCGCCACCCCCTACCGCCCCCTCGCCGGGGGCCCGTCGCAGGACTTGCGTCCTGCTCCTCAGCGGTAGTTCGATGATTTTCAATAATTAAAATTCATCGAACTCACGTTTTTTTATAAAAATGCCCGGACTGCCCTTTAGGGAATATTTAACGTCAGTTCGACGAATTATTCTGTTCAATATCAGAGATTCCGTCGAACTGACGTTACGATTTCTTCGAA
>CALVDP010000057.1 GCA_944326315.1 uncultured Bacteroidales bacterium | reverse complement strand
CGCACCTCAGGAATATCCAAATAAATTTGGTATTCCATTCGGTTTGTCGTCGGTTGTGCGACTCCCAGTCGCGGTCCCTTCGGGACTTTTGACCCAGCCACGTCTGGTAGTCATGGCTGCCGGGCTACATCGCGTGGTAGTGCGGGCCGAATCTTTCGTAGGCTGCCTTTTCCAGCATTTCCCTGTCATCCGGATGAGCGATGCTTGTAAGCAGACGTGCCCTCTCCTGCATGGACTTGCCGTAGAGGTCGACTGCACCGTATTCCGTCACCACCCAGTGTACATGCGCCCTTGTCGTCACTATGCCGGCTCCGGACATTATTACCGGAGCTATCTTGGATACTCCTTTCTTCGTGCGGGACGGCATGGCTATGATGGCCTTGCCTCCTTTGGACAATGATGCCCCGTACACGAAATCTATCTGTCCTCCTACTCCCGAATAGAACTTCGTGCCTATCGAATCCGCGCAGATCTGTCCCGTCAGGTCTATCTGGACAGCCGAATTGATGGCTATCATCCGAGGATTCCGTGATATTACATAAGGGTCGTTCGTGTATCCGACGTCCATCATTGCCACCATAGGGTTGTCATCGATGAAGTCATAGCATTCCTTGGATCCGAGCAGGAATGTAGCCACTATCTTGCCTTTGTCCGTCACTTTCTCGGAACCGTCAATGACTCCTTTGTCTACAAGACCGAGGACGCCGTCGGCGAACATTTCCGTATGTATCCCGAGGTGCTTGTGCCCGCCGAGCTGTGCCAGTACTGCATTCGGGATGGCCCCTATGCCCATCTGCAGGCATGAGCCGTCTTCAATCAGCGCGGCGCAGTGTTTTCCTATCGCAGTCTCTATCTCGTCCGGCTGGCTGAAATGGCTCGGGACGAGCGGACTGTCGTCTTCCACGAATATGTCTATCCTGTCCATAGGGATCATGGCCTGCCCCCATGCACGCGGTACATTGGGGTTGACAACGGCTATGACTGTCTTGGCACATTCCAGGGCTGCAAGTGTGGCGTCTACGGATGTGCCGAGCGATACATATCCGTGCTTGTCCGGAGGACATACCTGTATCATGGCCACATCGCACGGCAGCGCCCCGCATCGGTACAGCTTCTGCGTCTCCCCGAGGAATACCGGTATGTAGTCCGAGTATCCTTCCTGCACGCTTTTGCGTACATTGGCTCCTATGAAGAAGCCCTGGTGGAAGAAGATGCCTTCGAATTTGGGGTCGGTATAAGGGGCCGGACCTTCAGTGTGCAGATGGTGTATCTTCACATCTTTCAGCTCTCCGGCTTCTCCTCTTCTGCACAGTGCTTCAATAAGCAGTCTCGGAGCACTTGCGACGCTGCTCAGGTGCACATGGTCTCCTGACTTCACTGCTTTCACAGCCTCATCGGCTGACACATAATGGATTTCTTTTCTCATGACCAGTCAAATTGGGGAATTTTCAATTGTATAAGTCCGTTTTTGTTTCTGCGGCTTCAAATTTAGACAAAATCATGATATAAAAGAAGAAAATTCCGCTGACGGCCGGATTATTTCCCCGGCGACGCTTTTCCTGCGGAAATGATGGAAATTGGCGGCGATGTTGTAAATTTGCAGCCGATAAAATCCTATTGATATGAAAAGCAGACAGGAAAAGCTCGAAGCCTTCGGGAGAATCCTTGATATCCTTGACGAGCTCCGGGTGAAATGCCCATGGGACAGGGCACAGACAACGGAGTCCCTCAGGCCTCAGACCATAGAGGAGACCTATGAACTGAGCGACGCGATACTGAAGAAAGATGACGCGAACATATCCAAGGAGCTCGGGGATGTCTTTCTCCATGTCCTCTTCTATGCCAAGATAGGGGAGGAGAACGGGACCTATGATATCGTGGATGTGATAAATCACCTGTGTGACAAGCTTGTGTACAGGCATCCGCATGTGTTTTCCTCGGCTCAGGTGGCTGATGCAGCGGAGGTTGTCAGAAACTGGGAGCAGCTCAAGCTCAAGGAAAAGGACGGCAACAAGCGTGTACTTTCCGGTGTGCCGGAGACGCTGCCTCCTCTTCTGAAGGCATACAGGATGCAGGACAAGGCAAGGGGAGTGGGCTTTGACTGGGAAGAGAAGAGCCAGGTCTGGGACAAGGTGTCGGAGGAGCTCGGCGAATTCAGGGCAGAGCTTGAGTCCATGGAGGCTGCCGGTGATGACCGGACTTCGGCACAGGCTGCCATGGAAAGAGCCGAAGGCGAGCTCGGAGACTATCTTTTCGCGATAGTGAACGCTGCCAGGCTGTACGGGTTGAATCCCGATACCGCTCTCGAACGCACCTGCCACAAGTTCAGACAGAGGTTCACATATCTTGAAGAGCATACCATCAGGCAGGGAAAGAACCTGAAGGACATGACACTTGCCGAGATGGATGCCATCTGGGACGAGGCCAAGTCAAAGGGACTTTGAAATGGATGTCCTTGAAGGAAATTCCGTACCTGACTGGAGAGAAAGGACGGAACTGCTTATCGGCAGGGACGGTCTGGCAAGACTTGAAGCCTCTACCGTGGCGGTAGCCGGAGCCGGAGGAGTAGGCGGCTTTGCGGCCGAGATGATAGCTCGTGCCGGAGTAGGGCACATGATCATCATTGACAGTGACGTCGTGTCGGTGACCAACAAGAACCGCCAGCTGCTTGCCCTTGATTCCACTGTAGGCAGGCCGAAGTGCGAAGTGCTTGCCGAGCGGCTGAAAGACATAAATCCAGGTATTGACCTTACACTCAGGGAAGAGTACATCGACGCCGGCAAGGTGGATGATATTTTGGGCGGCTATAGTGTCGATTTCGTCGTGGATGCCATAGATACTGTGGCACCCAAGCTTGCCCTTATCAAATATTGCATGGAACGCGGCATACCTATGGTGTCATCCATGGGGGCGGGTGCCAAAAGGGATGCCACGAAGATCAGGATTGCTGACATATCCCGGACATTCAACTGCCCGCTTGCATTCATTGTCAGGAAGAGACTCAGACGCATGGGGATCAGGAAAGGCCTCAAGGCCGTTTTCTCGGAAGAACTGCCTGACAGGGCTGCCATAGTGGACTGTGACGAGAAGAACAAGAAATCCAATGCAGGCACCATATCGTATCTTCCTGCGGTATTCGGGTGCGCCTGTGCCCAGGCGGCCATAGATACCCTTCTCGGATTTTGACATTTTTTGATTTTTGTTATCTTTGCAGGATTGTAGAAGAGATTGTTGATTTGTTGTAATTTGTTCTATGGCTGTATATAAGGTTGTTGAGGTAGTTTCTGCCAGGGATCTGAAGAAGTTCATCAAGTTCCCGAATGATTTATACAAGGATTGCCCTCAGTATGTTCCGGCGCTGTTTTCCGACCAGAAAAAGTCCCTGACAGCAGCCCCGTCGCTTGAATATTGCTCGCACAAGATGTGGATGGTGACGGACGGCGGAAAGGTTGTGGGCCGTATCTGCGGAATGATAAATCCGAGATACAACGAAAGGTACGGCAAGAAAAGGGCTCGTTTCGGGTGGTTCGATACAATCAACGACATCGAGGTGGCCAGGCTTCTGCTCGGTACGGCGGAGCAATGGGCCAGGGAGAACGGCATGACCGAAGTGCACGGCCCTCTGTATTACAATACCCTCGGGAAGCAGGGAATGCTGGTGGAAGGCTACGAGAACATACCTCCGTTCAACTGCCTTTACAATTACCCTTATTATAATGACCTGCTGACAGCCCTCGGCTATGAGAAAGAGTGTGACTGGGTGCAGTACAGGCTCAAGGCTGACCAGATGCTTCCGGACAAGATGGTGGCTGTCGCGGACAGGCTGATGTCGCGATACAAGCTTACTGAGGGGGATATCGACACTCTGAAGCATGACAAGGCACTGGTGAAGGAATTCTTCAGGATCTACAACGAAAGCTTTTCCGAGAACGTGTACAACTTCATACCTTTCACGGACGACGAGATCCGGGACGAGGCTGACCAGACCATAGGGCTTCTCGACAAGAGACTGTGCTGCTTCCTTCTTGACGAGAACAGGGAGATAGCCGCCTTCGGCATATCTTTCCCGTCCATATCGAAGGCATTGCAGAAGGCGAAAGGATCGATGTTCCCGTTCGGGTGGATCCATTTCCTGAAAGCCCTGAAGAAGTTCGACACCATCGACCTTATGATCAACGGTGCCGCCCCTAAGTGGCAGAATACCGGCGTGTCTGCCGTATATCACAACATAATGGCGAGAAAGTACCGCGAGTCAGGCGTGAAATGGGCCATAACCAATCCGCAGATAGACACCAATTCCGCATCTTTCGTGTGGGAGAAATACGAGCATGAGCTGTACATGCGCAGACGGTGTTATCTCAAGTCAATAGAATAGCCGCAGAGTCATCAGGCAGAAACGGCATTACCCGGCAGAAAAAGAATATTGAACAGACGCATATATGTCAGAAAACACATTGTTAGAGAAGGTCATGGGCCTTCAGGAAAAATATGAGACGCTTCAGTCGCAGCTTTCCGATCCGGAAGTGATTTCGGATATGAAGAAGTACGTGCAGCTGAACAAGGAATTCAAGGAACTCGCTCCGATAATCAAGGCAGGGAATGAATACAAGAAGATGATGGAGGATTACGATACTGCCAAGGAGATACTTGCAGAGGAGAAGGATGAGGAGCTCAGGGAGATGGCCAAGGAAGAGATAGCCGCCATAGAACAGAAGATTCCGGCAATGGAAGAGAATATCAAGCTTCTCCTTATTCCTGCCGATCCCCAGGACAGCAAGAATGCAATACTGGAGATACGCGGCGGTACAGGTGGCGACGAGGCTGCCATTTTCGCCGGCGACCTCTTCAGAATGTATTCCAAATACGCCGAGAAGAAAGGCTGGAAGCTGGAGGTGACCAGCCAGTCGGAAGGCGCAGCAGGCGGTTTCAAGGAAGTGGTTTGCAAGATATCGGGCGACCATGTGTACGGTACCCTCAAATACGAGTCTGGAGTGCATCGCGTGCAGCGTGTCCCTCAGACCGAGACGCAGGGCAGGGTGCATACGTCAGCTGCATCCGTGGCTGTGCTTCCTGAAGCGGACGAATTCGACATTGAGCTTAACATGAATGATATCCGTAAGGACACATTCTGCTCGTCAGGTCCCGGAGGCCAGTCGGTGAACACGACCTATTCCGCTATCAGGCTCACCCATATCCCTTCAGGCATCGTGGTCCAGTGCCAGGATGAAAAGTCTCAGCTGAAGAATTTCGACAAGGCCCTCGCAGAACTCCGTACGAGGCTCTATAATATGGAGTACGAGAAATATCTGAACGAGATTTCCGCCAAGAGGAAGACCATGGTATCCACCGGAGACCGTTCCGCCAAGATACGTACATACAATTATCCGCAGTCGAGAGTGACTGACCACAGGATAAACTATACCATGTACAATCTGCCGGTATTCATGGACGGAGAGATTCAGGAGGTCATAGACCAGCTCCAGATAGCCGAGAACGCCGAGCGTCTCAAGGCTGCTGCGGAGTAAATCATCACAAAACAAGAAGTTACAAATGGAAAGCGGATTTGACAGTTATGCCGAGAAATACGATTCATGGTTTCTCGACAACCGCAATGTCCTGAATTCTGAGGCGGCCCTTGTCGCTTATTTCCTCAGGAAGGGACAGAAGATCCTCTCTATAGGATGCGGCAGCGGCCTTTTCGAACAGATATTGCGTAATGACTACGGTATTGATATCAGGGACGGTGTCGAGCCGTCTTCCGACATGGCAGCCATTGCTGTGGCAAGAGGGCTTGAAGTGGAGGTGGCTACGGCTGAAGACTGCCGTGTGAGGCCGGAGGAATACGATGCCATCCTGTATAACGGCTGCCCCGGGTACATCACGGACCTGGACAAGGCACTCCGCACAAGTTTCGCCTCTCTGAAGAAAGGCGGCAAGATCATTCTCATTGACATCCCGAAGGAAAGCTCTTACGGTATTCTGTACAACCTTGCCAAGGCTGTCGGAACGTGGGACCACCCTTTGCTGAAGGGGATATATCCGAAGAATCCTTATCCTATCGAGCTTGCGTCCAAGGCATGCTGGCGTACGACTGCAGAGAAGGTGGAAGCCATGAGGAATGCGGGATTCGGTGATTTCGAGTATGCCCAGACCCTTACGAGGCATCCATTGTATTCGGACAATTCGGTAGAGGAGCCTGTCCCTGGCTATGACCGAGGGGACTATGTAGCTATTTGCGGCACAAGGCTCTGAGTCCCTGGCAAGACGTCCTGTCCGGCTTGCACGACGTATCTGCCGGTATCAGAAACCAATACTTGAGGAAAAGAATGGAATGGAGTGAAACGGCATGGGATGCTGCAGCTCCCGTATTCAGGAAGATTGTCAGCCATCCTTTCATACTTGAACTGGCTTCAGGCGAGCTTCCGCGGGAGAAGTTCATGTACTATATCGCCCAGGACGGAATTTATCTGAAGGAATATGTCAGGGTCATGTCGTACCTTGCGTCCCGCTTTCAGGATCCGGAGACCACCGGTCTGTTCCTGGGATATGCAACGGAAAACCTTGATTCCGAGCAGAGTCTGCACGCCCGTTATGATCCTGACGGAAAATACTCCACCTGCAGGCCGTCTCCGGCATGCATGCTGTCATCATCCCGCCTGTGGCGCCAGGCTGTAGCGGAGCCTCTTGAGATAGCGCTGGCTTCGGTGCTGCCTTGCTTTTCTGTATATGCGATGACCGGAAAATTCATATACGGACATGCTGACCTTGAGGAAAACCCATACAAGGACTGGATATCAGTTTATGGAGGAGAAGGTTTTGACTTGCCTGTGCGCAGGCTTGAGGCATTGTGTAATTCTTTTGCCGCCGGAACATCGTCCCTTGTCAGAGACGGGATGACAAAGGCTTTTGTAGACGGAGTCAGACTTGAATGGATGTTCTGGGACAGTGCATACAATATGGAGACATGGAAAATATGAAAAAATACAGAGTCGCGCTTTCCATTGCAGGAAGCGATCCGAGCGGAGGAGCCGGACTTCAGGCAGACCTGAAGACTTTTTCCGCCTGCGGGTGTTATGGTGCCACGGCAGTGGTCGCGGTAGTAGACGAGAATACGGCCGGTGTGACAGGTGTCCATCCGATACCTGTCGACTTCGTGAAGGGTCAGATAAGGTCTGTCATAGATGATATCGGGGCTGATGCCGTCAAGATCGGCATGCTTCACTCTGCGGAGCTGGTCATCGCTGTGAAGGAAACCCTTGATCCGTATGGCATACGCAACATAGTGCTTGATCCTGTGATGGTGGCCACATCGGGTGACCCGTTGCTGGAGCCTGATGCCGTTGAGACATTAAAGACGGTGCTGATACCGGCTGCAAGGGTGATCACCCCGAATATTCCTGAAGCGGAGATTCTGCTCGGGAGGAAGATCACATCCCAGTCGGAGCTCCCGGAATGCGCTCGCAGACTGTCTGTGGACGGCAAGGTCTCGGTATTGCTCAAGGCAGGACACCTTTCCGATGAGGATCTGGTGGATATATTCTACAATGCCGAATCCGGGCAGATACTGGAGCTTAAATCCGCAAGAATCCATACGGTCAACACTCATGGTACCGGATGTACCCTTTCTTCTGCTGTGGCAGCCTTCCTTGCGCACGGGAAGCCTCTGGATGATGCGGTGAGTTGTGCCAAGGAATATATAGCGAAGGCCATAGAGGCAGGGGCCGCATATCAGATAGGCCATGGCCACGGGCCGGTGCATCATTTCTTCGGTTTCTGGGAATAAGACGGATGCATTGACGTCCTTGATACATACGGTGGAGACGGTTTTCAGAAGTGTGTTTTTCGACATGGACGGCGTGGTCCTGGACAGTTCCGCACTGTGGAATCATGTTACGGCCATGATGCAGTCATGCTTCGGCCTTGACACGTCCCTGGCAGACGTTCCAGGAAGCCGGGACCTTACGACTGAAGAGGCTGTCACCCTCATTCTCGGGAAGATGGGTATATTTTCCACGGAATTGTCGGAAAAGATATTGAATGATGTGGACTGTATCTATTCTGACTGCCTGGAGAGCATGACTTCAATATATCCTGGCATTCCTGATGTGCTGGCGATGCTGAAGGGAAGGGGAGTCCCTGCCATACTTGTCAGCAATTCTTCCCGCAGGCAGGTGGACATGGTTATGGACCATTACGGACTGCGCGGATATTTTGCCGGTACAGTGTCTTCTGATGACGTACATCGCGGCAAACCGGATCCGGAACCTTATCTCAGGGCTCTCTCTCTTGCCGGAGTCTCCGGACATTATGCGCTTGCCGTGGAAGATACGATGACAGGGGCTGCCGCCGCGGCCCGGGCCGGCATCAGGTGTGTCCTTGTGTCGGATGATTGCTCCGTCTTGTCTGGAGACGCTGAGAATTCCGGTCTTGCTGCAGACTTCAGGACGGGACGTGATGGATTATATGTTTTTCTTGATAAAGTAACGTGAATTCGATGAAATAAATGGAATGAATTTCATAGAATTACCTCTATAGAGGACGAAGTCCGGCGTAAGTTCTCCCCTACGCAGGGGAGAATTTAAGAGGGGTGACACGAAAAAGGAAAGGGATTTCGAAGAAATCGTAACGTCAGTTCGACGGAATCTCTGATATTGAACAGAATAATTCGTCGAACTGACGTTAAAGTGACTGACAGATGAAAAAGATCATTAACCCATGGCATGGCCTTGAAGATCAGGGCTATAATTGTTTCGGCTGTGCTCCGTCGAACAAGTACGGCCTTAAAATGGAATTCTACGAGGACGGCGACGAGGTGGTTTCCTTCTGGAATCCGTCCGATGACTATCAGGGCTGGCTTCATACACTGCATGGAGGTATCCAGTCCACGATTATGGACGAGATTGCAATGTGGGTCATTGCCAGGAAGATGCAGACTTCCGGCATGACTACCAGGATGGAGATCAGATACCGCAAGCCTGTCCCTACCGGACCGGATATCAGGATAGAAGTGCGCTCCCGCATAAAGGAAGTCCGGCACAATTTCGTAATTCTTGATGCCAGGATCATGTATGGCGGTGAAGTATGTTCCCAGGCGGAGATCACTTATTATTGTTTCTCAAAAGAGAAGGCTGCCTCGGATTTCTATTTCAGAGGATGCGAGGTGGAAGAATAGCCGGTGACCTCACTGAAAAACAAGGAAAAGGAATTTTTCCTCTTTGAGAATTGAATATTTGGAACCGGACTCCATCAGGAGTACGAATAAAAAGGGGGCGAGTCTGATTTTGACTTCCCCCTTTACTGTATCCTGCGGAGCCTGCTGCCCGTCTTTGTCCGGGATATACCTTGCTTTACGCCAGGGCGAAGGAAAGGTCTCCGCGGCAGCAGAGTTTTCCGTTCACTTTCAGCGAAGCTTCCGTGAAGAAGATGTTGCCTCTCCTTCCAGTGAGCTTTGCCGTGATTTCGCACACGTCTCCCGGCCTGACAATGTTCTTGAATTTGACGTTGTTGATGCCGGTGTAGAGCGTCGTCTTGCCCTTGACTTCATCCTTCACGAGGAGAACGCAGCTCTGCGCCATGATCTCGCACTGGATCACTCCAGGTACAATCGGATTTCCAGGGAAATGTCCCCTGCAGAAGAATTCGTCTTCCCTGATCTTGTACTTGGCGTGTGCCACGCCTTCTTCATCTATTTCAATCTCGTCAACAAGAAGCATCGGCTCCCTGTGCGGCAGGTATTCCTTGAGTTCTTCTCTATTCATTGCAAAAGAGGTTTAGATTTCAGTAGTGTGATTATTTATTCAGCCTTGCGGAATGCCACGCATCCATTGTGTCCGCCGAAGCCGAGAGAGTCTGAGATGGCAAGCGTAATGTCTGCCTTCACAGCCTTGTTCGGTGTATAGTCGAGGTCACATTCCGGATCCGGAGTATCCAGGTTGATGGTCGGAGGAATGATGCCGTTCTTGAGTGTGAGGATACTTGCAATGGCCTCCACTGCTCCGGCCGCACCCAGCATGTGTCCTGTCATTGACTTGGTCGAGCTGATATGTGCCTTGCGTGCATTTTCTTCTCCCATTGCAAGCTTGAAGGCTGCTGTCTCGGATGCGTCGTTGAGGTGTGTCCCTGTACCGTGTGCATTGATATAGAGGACATCCTTGTCATTGTATCCGGCTTCCTTAAGCGCCATTTCAATGGCCTTTGCCTGGGTGATTCCTTCCGGTCTCGGCGCAGTCACATGATATGCGTCATTGGTGTTGCCGTAGCCCACCACTTCGGCGAAGATCTGTGCGCCTCTGGCCTTTGCGTGTTCGTATTCCTCGAGGACAACCATTCCTGCACCTTCTGCCATCACGAAGCCTCCGCGGTTGAGATTGAACGGAAGTGAAGCATATTTAGGGTCTTCTGCCCTTGAGAGGGCCTTTGCATTCGCGAAGCCGGCTATTCCGAGCGGAATTGTGGCAGCTTCGGAACCGCCTGCGATGATGGCATCGGCATATCCGTGCTTGATCGCCCTGTAGGCCTCACCTATCGCATGAGTAGAAGTGGCGCATGCTGTCACGATGTCGAGGCTAGGACCGCACGCCTTGTTCCTGATGGCGACGTTGCCTGTAGCAATGTTGGAGATCATTGTAGGGATGAAGAGCGGTGATATCCATTTGGCCCCGTCCTTGATCATCTTTTCAGTCTCCCTGTACTGGGTGGTGAAGCCTCCGATACCGGATCCTACATAGACGCCGAGCCTGAACGGATCGATGTTGCCGTCTTCACTGGAATTGAGCCCGGACTGTTTCATCGCTTCATTGGCGGCAGCTACCGCGTAGACAGTGAACTTGTCCTGTTTCCTTGCGAAAGCCGGTTCGATGCCATGCTCTGCAGGATTGAAATCCTTGACCTCTCCGGCAATCTTGACCGGCAGGTCTTCTGTAGGGAATGCCTTTATGAAATCAATACCGCATACCCCGTCCAGCAGATTCTTCCAGAAATCCGCAACATTGTTTCCGACAGGTGAGATGACTCCCATTCCTGTCACTACTACTCTTTTATCCATCTCTTTTCTTTTTATGTGTCAATAATGTGCCTAAGTTATAAAATATTCCGTCATTTCACAAGGTCGGACGCATGCGCCAGAATGTTTTCGGCTCCTTCCATGATGTCTTCGACAATGGCTCTGGCCGGCTCGGCCTTCTTCACCATGCCTGCACATTCTCCGGCCATGAAACTGCCGTTTGCGTCACCGTCCTTGACCGCCTTGCGGAGTGCGCCTGTACCGAAAGCAAGAATTTCTTCAGGCTTGACGGCCGGATCTGCCTCCATCTTGGCGAATGTCTTGGAAAATACGGTCTTAAGAGATCTTACCGGGTGTCCGAGTGTCTTCCCGGTAACGATGGTGGAAATGTCGGTGGCCTTAAGCACCTGATCCTTGTAATACTGGCTTACGGTACATTCATCGGCTACGATGAAGCGTGTGCCTACCTGCACCCCTTCCGCTCCGAAAATGAAGGCCGCAGCCGCTCCTCTGCCGTCGCAGATGCCTCCGGCCGCTATTACCGGGATGTCTACGGCGTCAACTACCTGCGGGATAAGGGCCATTGTGTGGATTTCCCCTACGTGCCCGCCTGACTCGGCACCTTCGGCCACTATTGCCGTAGCGCCCATCGCCTGCACCTTGAGTGCCAGTGCTACAGAGGCTATTACAGGTATTACCTTGATGTCTGCGGCTTTCCACATTTCCATGTAAGGCGCAGGAGAACCTGCACCGGTGGTAAGAATCTTCACGCCTTCCTCTACTACCATGGAGGCGATTTCTGCGGCATTCGGAGCCTGGAGCATGATATTTACTCCGAAAGGCTTGTCCGTAAGCTCCTTGCACTTCCTGATCTCGTTGCGGACAGCTTCTGTCCCGGCATTGATGGAAGATATGAGTCCGAGCCCGCCGGCATTTGAAACCGCCGATGCGAGAGATGCGTCGGCTATCCAGGCCATCCCTCCCTGAATCAGCGGGTAGCGGATGCCGAGGATGTCACATAGTCTGCTTTTAATCATTAAGTCTGGTTTTTAGTACATATTATTTCAGGAACATTACCATTCCATGACTGCGGCGCCTGAAATGAATCCGGCTCCGAAAGCGCTCAGTGCAATGAGGTCGCCTTTCTTGATGATGCCGTTCCTGTTGCATTCGTCCAGAAGGATCGGGCAACTTGCCGAAGATGAGTTCCCGTGGCTTTCCACATTGTGAGGGAATTTCTCGTCCGGCTGTTCCAGCTGGTCCTTGATGGCGTTTATTATCCTGATGTTGGCCTGGTGGAGCAGGTACTTGTCAATATCGTCCGGCTTCAGCCCGAGCTCGTTGAGCAGGTACTTGATATCCCCGCTGGAAGCCTTGACCGCAAACTTGAACACATCCTGGCCTTTCATCTGGAGCGGAATGCTCGTCTCCTCCTTTGTGACGTATGGTGTCGGCTCAAGCGTACGGATCTGGTAGAGCTTGTCAGTGGCGCTTGCAGCGGAAAGCTTGGTGCCCCTGATATTGTTTCCTTCCGTAAGCACTGCGGCACCTGCACCGTCTCCGAAAAGGACGCACACGTTCCTGTCCTTCCAGCTTGTCATCCTGGTAGGCTCTTCTGCGCATACGATCAGCACGTTCCTCACCTTGCCTGCCTTGCTGTAGGCCTCTGCCAGGTCGAGAGCATATATGAATCCCGCGCATGCGCAATTGATGTCGATGCATGGGCAGGAAGCACCTATACCTCCTTGTATTATACAGCTCAATGACGGTGTCACGTATTCGTTGACAACATTGGAGCAGATGATGAAATCAAGTTCTTCGGCTTTCATGCCGGCATCGTCGAGGGCTTTCTTTGCTGCCTCAATAGCCAT
>CALVDP010000056.1 GCA_944326315.1 uncultured Bacteroidales bacterium | reverse complement strand
TACTCAAGGAGCATGAGGCTTCAGGATGGTTCCCTCCATCCGGATTGGGGGCGCTGGGCTGGCTCCCGGCAGACAGGGAAGTGCTGGACAGGATAGTGGAAAGTACAGAAAAGATAAATGGAAAATCTTGATATGGATAAGGATATGCATGGCGGATGCACCTTCCGCAGGGACAGGATGATATCTCCTTCTGACGGCCTCGAGATAGGCATACTGGTCTGTGTGCCTGAGACCGGAGTCCGCGGCGTCGTACAACTCGTGCATGGGATGTGCGAACACAAGGAGCGGTATGTGCCGTTCATGGAATACCTTGCATCACAGGGATATGCAGGGATTATACATGATCACAGGGGACACGGTGAATCTGTCCGTTCCAAGGAAGACCTCGGCTATTTCTACGAAGGCGGCTACCTCGCCATGATAGATGACATCAGGGCGGTGAATGAATTGGCCCGGAAAGAATTTCCGGGAAAGCCCCTGGCTCTTTTCGGCCACAGCATGGGTTCTATGGCCGTAAGGTCATTCACGAAACGTCATGACGATGCCATCGATGCCCTTGTCGTGTGCGGAAGCCCGAGCTACAACAGCGGAGCCGGGCTTGCCAAGGTACTTGCCCGCATATATGCGTTTTTTGCAGGGGACAGGCACCGTCCGTCGCTGATCCAGGGCCTTGCTTTCGGATCATTCAACCGAAATTTCGGCAAGACGGTATCCCAGCATGCCTGGATCTGTTCTGATCCGGAAATCGTCTCCCGATATGACAGGGATCCCTTATGCAATTTCCAGTTCACTGCGGACGGATTTATTAATCTGTTCTCTCTGATGCAGGATGCCTATGACACCACGCACTGGGCCATGTCGAATCCGGATTTGCCGGTATTGTTCATCTCAGGCTCCGAGGATCCGTGCCTTATCGACAGCAAACACTTTGCAAAGGCTGTATCCGCAATGCGGAAAGCCGGCTACCGGGATGTCAGCAGCAGACTGTATTCTGGAATGCGCCATGAGATATTGAACGAGACAGGCAAGGAAGAGGTGTGGGGTGACGTGGCGGCATTTCTCCAGTGCATGGGGTGAGACTCCGCTTGAGACAGGCTGTTCCCCGTATGCCGTACGCTCAGTCCCTGCGTACTTCCACACGGCTTGTCCCGTTACCCTGGCGTGTGACCATGATCTTGACAGGTATCCTGTCTCTCAGGGCCTCCACATGGCTGATGATGCCGACTTTCTTGCCGCCAGTCTGGTGAAGGTTCTCAAGAGCTTCCATCACTGTATTGAGATAGTCTTCGCTGAGTGTGCCGAATCCTTCATCGATGAAAAGCGTCCCTACCTGCATCGTGTTTTTGGACAATGATGACAGTCCGAGGGCAAGGGATAGCGAGACCAGGAATGTCTCACCTCCGGAAAGTGTGTTCACGGATCGCTCGGCCCCGCCCTGATACATGTCCCTTACAGTGATTGTAAGGGAGCCGTTTTGGTTGTCCAGGACATAGCGTTCTGACAGGCGTGAGAGATAGGTGTTCGCATTCCGTATCAGGTCTGAGAGTATGAAACTTTGGGCTATCTTCTTGAATTTCTTTCCTTCGGCGTCCCCGAATATCACTCCGAGACTCTCCCATTTCCTGTATTCTTCTTCATACACTGACGCTTTCTTCTTCTCTTCGTCGGCTTTTTCCTGATTTTCCATGTCTTTATTAAGCATCATTTCAATCTTGCCGATTTCCTGGTTGAGCGTATTGACAGCTTTCTCCGATGCAGCGGATTTTTTCTTCAGCTCTTCAGGGCTGTCATTCTTGTCAAGCATCTTTTCAAGCATCTGCCCGATATCTCTGATTTTATTTTCGGTAAGCTTTATGCTCTTGTCTGTGATACCTGTCTTGTACAACAGATCGGTCCAAATCTGTTCCAGCCTGTTCCAGTCCACGCGCACGGATACGGCCGGGGCAGATGAAACAGTGACAGCGTCATAGTTCGGTGCAATACGGCTGCGGACTGCCTCCGCCCGTGAAATTATGCCTGACAGTGACTGTATTTCCTCCACCTGTTTCGCCAGCATTTCCTTTCCTTTGAAATAGGAAGCCGCCTCCTCTTCCAGTCCTCTGATGAAGCCTTCCGGATTTTCTGCGAACCTTTCATTCCAGTCTTTACGGCTGATCAGTTCTCCAGTACGCTTCATCAGGGATTTCACGGATTCCTCCAGGGCATTTTCCCTTTCAAGAAGCTTGACCGACTCCTTCTCCAGCTCACCCGTTCGGGACCTGAGCTTCTCTGCCTCATTGGCGGATGATCTTATTTCCTTGTCTATCCGGTCTGCTTCTGCCTGGAGGGCGTCTTTCTTCTTTTCAAGCCCGGTGATTTCATCCAGTCCGGATTTCAGCTCCTTGCTTTTGCGGTCCGCGTCATTCCACAGGATACGAAGTCTTTCCAGAAGGCCCTCTTCGTCAGGCGATACGGCAAAACCCACACATTGCTCTTCAGCCTTCCTTCTGCTTTCCTGCACCTTCGATGTCATGTCACTTATACGCCGTTCCTCTTCCCTGAATGTTTCAGAACTGCTGCGGAACGCTATTTCGGCATTGTCCGTATCCTGTCTGGATGCATTCTTCACCCTTTCTGCTTCCGTATATCTGTCTGCCACAGGCTTGAGCATGGCATCGAATGCCTCATCAGAGAGTACGGATGTCACTGTCTGTCCGCATACGGGACATATATCTCCGGCCTGAAGCCGGCTCCTTGTCATTCTGGCCCAGTCTTCTGCGGATTCTTTCATTTTGTTAAAAAGCCTTTCCGCGTCTTCATATTTTCTTGCGGCTGCATCAGAGATTTTTTTCTTTTCTTCCCAGTCCGCCTGTGACTTTTCCATGGTTTTCCCCAGTCTGTCCAGCTCTTTCTTTTCTGCTTCCAGTCCGGAGACTTTCTCCAGATAGTCCCTGACTGCCGATCCGGCTTCCCTGATGGCGTTTTTCTTCTTCTCGGCCTCGATATTCTCTTCCAGAATTCGGTTCTTGTCCTTCTCCTTTATGATTTTGTCCAGTCCCGCTATTTCTGCCTTGATCTTATCCCTTCCGTCCGTCATGCTATCAATCCCGGAATTCTTTTCCTCGACCTGTTTTTTCGCCATGCTGACAGATTTCAGGTTCTGTGCTATCTTGTCTTTGAGTTTCTTTTTGCTTGCCGTATCAACGAGCACCTGGCTTAGATTTGACTTGATGGATTTGACTGAAGCGAACATTTCTTCATCCTTGCTCGCTGCTTCAAGTGCCTTTTTCAGTTGTTCTGCAGAAGATGTCTTCCCTGCAATCTCCGCTTTCCGGGTCCTGATATCTTCAGAAAGTGAAAGAAATTCATTCCCGTTAGTGTCCCGCTCCTTGATATATTTCACGAGTTCCTGTTCCAGTCCCGCTTTCTCCTCAATGTATTTCAGCTTTTCATCATATTCCTTCTTGATCCGGCTTTCCTCTTCAAGACGTGACCTGAGCTCAACCTTCTTTTCCTGCAGCCCGGCTTTCTCTTCAGGCGTCATGACACTGATCGTCTTGACCATCTGCTGTTGAAAGAGATATCGTTCTTTTTCCTCTTTCGTCTTTCTGGCTATTTTCATCCCTATCCTGGCATAGATATCCGTCCTGGTGAGCTTTTCCAGGATGTCGGCCTTTTCATTTTCCGGGCTTTTCAGGAATTTCGAAAACTCACCCTGGGCAAGCATTGTCGTCCTGCAGTACTGGTTGAATGTCATCCCTGTGACAGCCTCGATCTTTGCCCTCACCTCTTTCTTTGCACACAGCATGTTGTCTCCCCATTCGAGGGTCCACGACACTTCCTTCAGTTTGCCGTCAGCCTTGCCGTAAGCCCGGCTTACACTCCAGGCAGCCTTGTACTCCTGTCCGTCCGCTCCGGAGAATGTCAGTACGGACGATCCTTCTCCGGCCCCTTTTCTCAGGAACTGCCTGGTGTCGCCAATGGTGATGCTGTCGCTTTCCGAGCGTTTTTCCGCAGGTATGGCATCGTCGGTTATCTTTTCCGCCTTGGCCGAAGCAAGGCGCGGCGCCTCATTGTACAGGGCAAGACATATTGCATCCAGGATGGTGCTTTTGCCTGCCCCTGTCTCGCCGCAGATAAGGAATACCGGTTCTCCTGCAAGCGGCTGTGCCGTGAAGTCTATCTCGGCATGCCTGATGGATGCGATATTGTCTATGGTCAGTGTATGCAGTTCCATAAATCACTCCTTTTCGTCTTCTTTCCTGATTTCACCTATGATTTCCTCAAGCATCTGTTCCTGACTGCCGTCCATTTCGCAGCCGAACCTGTTCCTGTAGTAGAGCCTGGCCACATCGACCGGTCCCAGGCTTCTGATTTCATCCGCCGTCATGCCGGCTGACCTGCCTTTGTCTTCCTTTCCGGTCCTTGTGACCTTCATACTACAGTATCTGCATGCCTTCCCCTGTGCCGCCGCGACAGCCTTGAACACGGCGTTCTGCGGAAGGAAGTCCCTGATGAGCACATTAAGACGGATATAAGCCGGTCTGTCATCCGGAAAGTCTCTCAATGCCTGGAGAGCTTCCTCGAACGGGACCGGCATTTCTGGCAATGTCAGGACCGGAATGCTGCAAGGAATCTCCACTTCTCTGATTTTTATATCCCCTTGTCTTTCCATTTCTACCACCGATATGCTGTGGCCGTAATCTTCATCGAAATTAAGCGGGATAGGGGAGCCGCTGTATCTTGCGACGGGCCTTGTGCCCGCATGTCCGGAGGCCCTGATCGTCTGTGGCCGGTGTATGTGCCCGAGTGCCAGATAGTCACATCCTTCCGGAAAGACACTGTAAGGGACATATTCCATCCCGCCTATAGGTTCGTCGTGCCCCGTGATGTCGCATCCGGTGACAGCCATGTGTGCCATCATGACTGTAGGAAGCCCTTCGGTGTTCTCCTTGTCCGCAACGGCCATGAGCCTGTTGTAGAAACTCCGTTGCCTGGCAGCCGTTGCATCTTCACCTTCAGGGATGCCTTCATCTTCCTCCGGAGCAGGGTAGTTCTGTCTGTAGATGTAAGGCAGGGCTATTACAAAGCCGGCAGTCTCGCCAGGGTCAGATACGGATGGAATCCGGATGATATGGTCCCGGTACAGGATCTTGCCCGCCGACCTTGACAGACAGCCTGTGACCTTGACACCGGCCAGGTCCCACAGCTTCCTGTAGACTTCCAGCCTGGAGCCGCTGTCGTGGTTGCCTGCGGTAATGACGATTGTCATTCCGGGACAGGCTTTCTTCAGAGAAAGTACTGCCTCCGTGTATATGTTCTGGCTTTGGGCTGACGGCAGGGGATTGTGGAAAATATCCCCGCAGACAAGAAGCGCATCTGGCCTTTCCTCAGCAACGGTCTCTTCAAGCCGCCTGAAGAACGCCAGATGTTCTCCGGTACGGTCGTATTCATTGAAAATCTGGCCTATGTGCCAGTCGCTTGTATGTATTATCTTCATGTCTGTGCCATATTTGATTGCAAAGATAATCCTTGATTGTGCCATTCTGCTGCACAAGTGCAGATTTCCCCGCAAAAAATCTCCGCCCGTAAATATAACGTGAATTCTACGAAAAGAAAAAATCGTGTTACCTCTATAGAGAACGAAGTCCGGAACGTCTTTAAGTGGGGTGACACAAAGAAGGAAAGAAAAAGGAAAGGGATTTCGAAGAAATCGTAACGTCAGTTCGACGGAATCTCTGATATTGAACAGAATAATTCTTCGAACTGACGTTAAATATAGTTAATTTTGTCCCGGACAATCAGGCAAGCGATGTCGGGATTGCCTGTATCCGGACATCAGACTTGCGTTGAAAACAGTTTTGACATCTCTGATATCATGAAGAAAATACTTTACCTGCTTGCCATTCTGCTGCCGGTATCCGGCTGCCGGGGCACTGTATCCGATATTCCGCTTATGCCGGACGCACCTGACTATTCCGAAGATCAGATGTGGTACAGGACAGAAGCCGTTTGCGATACAGGTGCCGATGTCTTCTACATCCTTCCTACCTGTGTTTGGGACTGGACGGACAGCCTTGGCAGGACATGTCATTTCGCAGATGTGTATAACAGTGACCATATCGGGGCAATGCTGCCTTCCAATACGCTTGCGAGGGAGATATTCGGAAGATACGCGGATTTCTATTCCCCGTATTACCGGCAGATCACGTTGGATTCGTGGGTGTCGGAAGATATTGCAGATGCACGTTTCCCGTATGCCATGGATGATGTTTTCGGAGCATTCCGGTATTATATGGAGAACTGGAACAACGGGAGGCCGTTTTTCCTGGCCGGTTTCAGCCAGGGCGCAAAATGTGTGCTGGAACTTCTGAAGTCTCTGGACGATGATGAGCTTGACCGTATGGTGGCTGCATATATAATAGGGTACAAGGTCACTCCGGACGATATGGAAAGCCGCTGTGTCAGGCCTGCTGGGCGCGCAGATGATACAGGTGTGGCAATATGTTATAATTCAGTGGAGTCTCCGGCGTCCATCAATCCAGGTCTTGCCGGTTCCGAAATATGCATCAATCCTCTGAACTGGAGCTGCGGACCGGAACCTGCGGAGGTGGATGACAGCGTGTCGGTCTTCGTGGATACAGAGTATAATGTGCTGCTTGTCAATGGACTTGACAGTGACAAATACTATCATCCTTCTCTCGGGGAACTATTCCCGAAAGGCAATTACCATCTGCTTGAACTGACACTTTATGATGATGCACTTAGAGAAAACGTCAGGACAAGGGCGGAAGCCTTTCTTGCCGGAAGACAGCTGTAGGGTCAGCGCACTGTCACGACAGTAACGGCCGGAGAAGATGTCCATGAGCATCTGCCGGCGAACACTTCCTCCATTTCCCTTTCAATGCAGTTCCTGAGGATGCCGTCTCCCACGCCATGGATGAATTTGATCTTCATGCCCCGGTGCCTCAGGTTTTCCCGTACGGTTTTCCTGAATATCTCCATCTGGTATTCAAGCTTGTGGCTCTGCGGTATGTGCTTCCCTTCCGGAAGAGATTCCATGTGCAGGTCAATTTCCAGATAATTCCGGTTTCCATGCTTCCCTGTACCCGCAACCTGTGTCTCCGTCTTGTCTTTCTTGCCGTCCGCCCGTGCGGCTGATGCCCCGAGAAGTCTGTCCTCCCCAATGTCAGCCGGGACGAAAGTGCCGTATTCCACTTCGATGACCATACCGTCGTCAAGCCCGATGGTGACTTTCCGTCCCGCAGAAATGATTGTGCCGTCCTGCCGGGAATCCATCATCCTCACCCTCATGCCTTTCGACAGCGCCTGTCCGTGTCCGGCATCCGTGCATTCCCGGGCCTTCCGCCTCTTATCCGGCATGGTGTCATCTGAAGGCCGGCCGCCTTTTACTTCCGTTTCCGGCACCGTATCCGAAATCATGGCGCCAAGTTCCTTGAAGTCTTTGATTTTCTTTCCTTTCCAGTTCATCTTGAAATACTTCCGGCAGACTTTCACTGATGCCTGTGCCGTCCATTGTCCGGATCCTGCAAAGTTAGCAATCCTCCCGTACCGCCAGACATATTTGCGCGACATATTTGAAAAAAAATTCGCGGAATTGGAATAATCCACTATTTTTGTGCCCCGAAAATTTGGACAAGTAGTACTATATGCTGACAATCATTACGCAGATGGCCGCACTTTTCATCCTTATCCTTGTGGGATTCGGGGCGGCAAGACTTAAGATGATAGACGGACGTTTTTCACAGCAGCTCTCCGTGTTCGTGATCAACATTTCCAGCCCGTGCCTTATCGTATCATCGGTACTTGGAGACATCACGCCTGACAAGAGTCTCATATTGCCGGTACTTGCCATCGGCTGTGTGACATACGCGTTTTTCGTGGCTGTGGCCACGCTCCTGTCAAGACTCATGTCCAGGGACCGTGACATGCAGGGGATATATGGTTTCATGCTTACATTCGGCAACGTCGGCTTCATCGGATATCCGATTGTCGCCTCCATATTCGGGCAGTACGCCATATTTTATGCAAGCCTCCTTAACATCCCTTTCACGATTCTCGCTTTTTCACTCGGGAAGAAAATGATCCAGGGAGGGCCGGGCGGTCTCGACCTGAGCTGGAAGGTGTTCGTCAGTCCTGCGATGATAGCATGCTATGTCTCCATCCTGATCGTGGTATTTGACATCAAGTGGCTTCCGGACCTGGTGGTGACACCTCTGACTTTGCTGGGGAACATCACCGTACCAGCCGCGCTGCTTGTGATAGGCACTTCCATGGCGCAGATGGATCTCAGGAAGATCTTTTCCGGAAAGCTTATCTGGGGCATCTCGGTGCTGCGCCTGCTGGTCCTGCCGGTCGTCATCTATTACCTGACCCGCATGATAGGCTTCAGCGATGACATACTCGGCATCAATACGGTACTTGCCGCAATGCCGGTGGGTACCTACGGAGCCATGTTCTGCCTGCAGTACGGCAAGGATGAGACCGTCATGGTGCAGGGCATACTCATATCCACATTGCTGTCAATCATAAGCATCCCTCTGATAACGCAGATCCTGTAAGTGCATGAGGGATAAACGACCCAAAAGTGACTTAGGGGTGCCCCCGAATGTCTTTCTGCGAAAGACAACTTAAACTATCTGACCCAGCCACTCATTGGCGCCGCTGTTCTCCTGAAGAGTCGGAATCCTCACAGAAATCATATACGGCTCCGGCAATCCCGGCGATTATCCCGGCACATTCCTGCGCGCTGCATCCGGCGTCATTGACGAATACCGCCATGCTGAAATGCCTGCCGTCAGGAAGCACGACGGTGCCGATGTCGTTTATAGCCATTATCCTTCCGTCCGGAGTCATGTCCCCTGTGCCTGTTTTGTGGGCGACAGCTGCCGCCTTCTCTGAAATGTACCGCGGTATCCTGTCCTGCCCGGTCTTGCATCCGGACATCGTCTCCCATATAAAGCGTGAGTACACGTCATTGTTACGGGACTTGTAGAACTTATCCATCAGCAGGGCGGCCGATTCCGGCGTGCTCCAGTTGCGGTAGCAGTCCTGCAGATTCTCATGCATCATGGCTTCGGTACATTCTATGCTGAAGCCACGTGCTCCCGATGCCCTTACGTATGAGTCCGTATATGCCGGACCTCCAGTACGCGCGAAAAGGATATCGCAGGCGTTGTTGTCGCTCTGTATCAGTGTGTATTCGAGAAGCTCTTTCCATGAGAAATCCCCGCCGTCAGGATGTGCATCCCTGAGAGGGCTCCAGGTATCCTGTTCCAGATTCTCAGGTCCCACATGTATCTTCTCAGTGAGCGGGATGCCCCATTCCTTCAGCCATCCGCATACTGCCAGTGCCTGATGGAATTTCATGACACTGAGCATGGGATATGCCCCGGCCGGCATCCCGGTCCCGGCTGCGGTGCTGTCTTCCCCCGCTTCGGCGTTGGAATATACCATCATGCTGCCGTCATGGAAGACCGCAGCAAAACCTATCCTTGCATCTGATTGGCCTGCAATCGCTTCTATCTTTCCATACAGAGTCTCCCCGGAGTCTTGTCCGGAGGTGCCGTTTCTCCCGTATTTTACATAGATTCCTACAATTATCCCGATTGCTGCGGCAGCCGCGATATTGAGTGCCGCAAGCAGGAGCTTCTTTTTCATGTTGTTGTGTCCCATATAATGATTGTATTCCGTCCTCCGGCAAAGATACTCAACTGTCCGGATTAATGTCACTTTTATTGCATATATGCGGATTCAGCGTGATTGGGAATCAATATTTTCGTCCATATGCAAGGTTTACTCGCAAATAATGTATATTTTCGCCTCCGGTTAAAGGATACTGGATGGCAGAATTTGGTATATATGTATTCTGGGCCGGCTATTTTCTCTTGTCTATGGTCTGCCAGCTTGTCGCAGGGGATTTTCCCCACGGCTTTTTCGTATTCCCGGCCAATGCGGCTGTCATGTTGCTGTGGATGGCCGTGCTCTGGGTGCTTTTCAGGGAGAAAAGGAATTCCTGGCTTGTCTCGACGCTCCTTTCCAGGAAATCCACATTTGTCCTGCTTGGCGTTTTCACCGCTGCATGCATCATACAGGGGCTTTCAAGCGAGAAATATACTGTTTCCTGGTGGTTCGTGGCCGCTGTTTTCGGTTTGCTTTCACATCTCTATCTCGTGATACTCAGAGGAATGTCCGGCAAAAGACCGTTCAGGCTGCGCTTCTTCCTGAATCATGCCGGAGTCTTCCTGGCCATTGCCGCAGGCTTTTTCGGCAGCCAGGATACTGAAGAATGGCGTACTGTGGCATCTATAGGCGAACCTGCACGCGAAGCCGTGGACGCCGATGGACGTGTCATTGCCCTTGACTATGACATCAGGCTGACAGGATTCTATATAGATTCGTATGCAGGCGGGGTGCCGAGGAGTTATGAGGCCGCCATTACCGTAGACGAGAACAAGGATTTCCTGCTGAGGGTCAACCATCCTCACCGGCTGTCATGGCAGGATGACCTTTATCTGTCCGGTGTCGGCAATTTTGACGGGAATGTCACCGGTAAGGAGAACTGCATACTTCAGATAGTGAGACAGCCATGGAAATATGTGGAATTCACCGGAATACTGATGCTTCTTTCAGGCTGCCTCCTGCTGTTCCTGCAGGGTCCGGCCGGCAGGAGTGCAGAAAGTGGAAAGGCAATGCACGAACGTAGTGCGGCTGCAGGAAGCGGGAGGAAATGATGATGACAGGCTGGGAATCGTTCATATATTTTGCATCGGCAGCGCTTGTCTTATGGCTGTGCGGGGCGCTTGCGGCCTGGAAAGACAGGTACCGGACAGCCATTGCAATGACGGCCGGAGGGCTTCTTGTCTACGCGGTCTTCATCGTGCTTTTCTGGGCCGGACTGCAGCGGCCACCGATGCGTACCCTGGGTGAGACAAGACTTTGGTATTCATTCTTCATGGCCGTGTCGGGACTTCTTGTCTATGCCAGGTGGAGATACCGTTGGATTCTGTTCTATTCCGCGGTCCTTGCCGCAGTATTCATATCCATGAACATATTCATGCCAGAAATACATGACAGGACATTGATGCCGGCACTGCAGAGCTCATGGTTCGTGCCGCACGTCACCGTATACATGTTTTCCTATTCGCTTGTCGGATGTTCCGCAATACTTGCCGTTGCCGGCCTCGCAGGAAATACCGGCAAATATCTTGAGACGACGGACCGTCTGATGTATATCGGCACGGCATTCCTGACATTCGGGATGCTCAGCGGGGCGATATGGGCCAAGTCGGCCTGGGGATTATACTGGAGCTGGGACCCGAAGGAGACATGGGCTGCGGTCACGTGGTTCTTCTGCCTTGCATATATTCATCTGCGCCTGTATGGCGGATCCCGCTATCGGATGGCCTATATACTTGTGCTTGCGGTATTTGCAGGATTGCAGATGTGCTGGTATGGTGTCAACTGGCTTCCTTCCGCACAGGAAAGCATGCATGTTTACTGACAATGAATGCAAAAAATGCCGATATTTGCAATTCCGGGACACATATCGCCCGGATACCGTTCGAAGATTAAACTGCAAGCCGAGAGTTTGCCCCGAGGCGCAGCGTGATTGTAGACGAAGTATAAAATAAACTGCAAGCCGAGAGCAGAAACGAATTTATACGCTTATGCCGAGGCGCAGCGTGATTGTAAACAAAAGTTTAAAATATATTAAGCAATGAAGAAAAGTTCCAAAATTCTGCTTGCCGTTGTGGTGGTGATAGCCGTCCTGGCTGTCATATACCGGGCTGTGAACATCGCTCCTCCGGCAGAACTTGCCGGGAATGAGCAGCTTCTCCGTATCCTTGAGGACGGCGGATGTGCGGAATGCCATTCTGCCGACCCTAAACTGCCTTTCTATGCCGGCTGGCCTGTCGCCAAGTCTCTCATAGGGAAACATATTGAGGACGGATATGCCGTTTTTGACATAGTTCCGTTCGAGGATGCCTTGAGGAACGGTACAGCCCCGTCCGAGGTTGATCTTGCCAAAGTGGAGAGAAGCCTTTCCGACGGCTCGATGCCTCTTGCCCAGTATTATCTCATACATTGGGGCTCATCCGTCACGCGTGCCAAGGAAGCAGCGGCAATTGCAGCTGTCAAGGGTCTGCGTGCCGAGTTTTATCCGAATCCGCTTGCCGCACCGGAATTTGTGGCAGAGCCTGTGCGTCCTGTCCCTGACAGCGTGTCGTACGATGCCGCGAAAGCCGCTCTCGGTGATCTGCTGTATCACGATACGAGACTTTCTGCAGACGGGACCGTATCATGTGCGACCTGCCATGACCTGGCTACAGGCGGAGTGGACAACAAACGCTATTCTGAAGGTATCGGAGGACAGTTCGGCGGCGTGAATGCTCCGACAGTCTACAACTCATGCTTCAATTTCGTCCAGTTCTGGGACGGACGTGCCGCCACACTTGCCGAGCAGGCGGGAGGACCTCCATTGAATCCTGTGGAGATGGGCTGCAAGTCATTTGACGAGATTGTGGCAAGGCTTGCCAAGGACAAGGCGTTCGTGAAGAAGTTCAATGCCGTATATCCGGAAGGGCTGAGCCAGGAGACAATCACCGATGCCATAGCCGAATTCGAGAAGACACTTGTGACGCCAAACTCGCCTTTCGACCGCTATCTTAAGGGTGACAAGGACGCGCTGACTGCCGCCCAGGCTGAGGGATATGCCCTTTTCAAGGAATACAACTGCGCCACCTGTCATGCAGGTGTCAATATGGGCGGACTCTCATACGAGCTGATGGGGCAGAGAGACAATTATTTCGAGGACAGGGACCTGACCTTGAAGTCAGGACTTACGGACGGGGACAACGGACGTTGGGCCCAGACCGGCGTGGAACGCGACCGTTACCGTTTCAAGACACCGGGACTCCGCAACGTGGCTTTGACATGGCCGTACTATCACGATGGAAGTGTCGCTACGCTTGACGAGGCTGTCACGAAGATGGCGCGCTTCCAGGTAGGGAAGGAGATACCGGAGGAGGATTGCGGGAAGGTCGTAAGCTTCCTTGAAGCCCTGACCGGGCAATACGGCGGCAAGACTCTGACCAATGCCAACAATGAATGACAATTCTGCTGCCGGATAAATACAAAGCGGGACGATGAGCCGGATCAGGCTTGCCGTCCCGCTTTTTGGCAAGTCCGGTCCCTGAGCCCTGAGTAAAAACCGGTCCAAGTCCGTATATTTCATGTAAAATAACGTCAGTTCGACGAATTATTCTGTTCAATATCAGAGATTCCGTCGAACTGACGTTACGATTTCTTCGAAATCCCTTTCCTTTTTCGTGTCACCCCTCTTAAAGAGGGTGAATTCTAAGTTAAATCCAAATTTATTTTAGGTTTCGCCTTAAATTTATCGAAGAATGGCTTGAGCCATTCTTCTTTTTCTTTTATTATGTATTTTGTAGTCAATAGACAACAATATCTTACCCCGTACAATAAAATGT
>CALVDP010000055.1 GCA_944326315.1 uncultured Bacteroidales bacterium | reverse complement strand
GCAATGCAAATCAAACAAGTTTGTTTGCATTGCTCTCGGCTTCTGAGTATATTTGACTTCGTCATTTATACAGTGGCGCCTCGGCAATTGCAAGTAAACTTGCATTGCTCTCGGCTTCTGAGTATATTTGTATCTCATATAATTGAAATCAGGCAATGTCTTTCTGGAACAATTTGATGGTGCAGGTCAGGTCAATCACCAACCTTTCGGAGCATATAGACACGTCAGAGGCGGAAAAGGCCATCAGGAACAGCATTTATTTCCGGGGTCCCAATGTGTGGATTCTCGGATTCTCCATCGTCATTGCATCTGTCGGGCTGAATGTCAACTCGATCCCGGTCATCATCGGCGCGATGCTCATATCCCCGCTGTTAGGACCGATCTTCGGCATAGGGCTCGGACTCGGCATCAATGACACGGGGCTGCTGAAGGCATCTCTCAAGAATATCCTTGTGATGATGTCCATAAGTATTGTGGCCTCTTTCCTGTACTTTCTGATCACCCCGCTGAACCTCTCAAACCCTACGGAATTGCTTGCAAGGACAAACCCGACCATCTACGATGTGCTCATTGCACTGTTCGGCGGATTTGCCGGCATATTCGAACTCGCGCGGAAAGAGAAAGGGACAGTGTTCTCCGGCGTAGCCATAGCCACGGCCCTGATGCCTCCGCTCTGCACCGCGGGCTTCGGACTCGCAAGCGGCAACCTGATGTATTTCCTCGGTGCGCTGTACCTCTTCACGATCAACTGCATATTCATCATACTGGCCACATACCTCACGGTCAAGTACATGAAATTCGAGCAATACGAATACAAGGACGAGAAGGCGGGCAGGAGAGCCAGGAGGTTCATCACGATAATCACGGTAATAGTGGTCGTCCCGAGCATCTGGTCAGCCATAGTGATGGTGCGTGAGAACAGGTTCAACGAGAACGTGGCCGAATTCATAAACACCAACAAGAACCTGTACTCCGGCTACATAATGGACTATAAGGTGGAGCACAGGAAAGGATCCCGCGTCGAGGTATATTTCACAGGAGAGCCGCTTTCCGCCTCGGAGAAGAACAATCTTCTGGAATCGGCCAAGGAATACGGGCTGCGTCCGGAACAGGTCATCATTAAGGAACATGCACTTGTGGAAGGGACGGACGAGGCTGAAATACTCAAAGGCATATATGAACGGACCGACAATGAGATCACCAGGCGCGAAGCCGAGATAAAGAAACTGGAGGATGAACTGAAAATGCTCCATGCAAGCGATATCCCGTACGAGCAGGTCGCCCGCGAGGCTGTCAACCAGTATCCGTCCATCCAGTCCATCTTCATTGCACGTGGCGCCAAGGTCAATTCCGGTGACTTCAGGAAGAATGACGGGCTGCTTGCCGTAGTGACCACGGCGGAACCGCTTGACAATGACGAGAAATCCCGTCTTACAAACTGGCTCAGGATACGTCTTGGCATCGAGAACGTGACATTATATGAATTCCATACGACGGAAAAGACAGACAAATGAACGGACATCCGGCGGCATCATGGCTCTCTTGACTGAAACCGGCATATCAGGCTTGCTGAGCAAGGGATTCGTGCTGTCTGCCTCAGCCTTTTTGTCTGGAATTCTTGTCTCCATCCCCGCTGCATACGGACAGATTCCGCATGGGATCTCCACACCTTCCATAAATGACATGGCAGTGCTGGAACACTCTTTCTCCGAGCATCCGGCTTCCAGGCGGCACGACACGCTTACAATAATGTTCATAGGTGACGTAATGCTGCACAAGGCTCAGATACAGAATGCTTCCCGACCAGACGGCAGTTTCGATTTCTCCGCATGTTTCAGCGGGATAAGTGAGGATATCGGGAAAGCTGACATTGCTGTGGCCAACATGGAATTCACCCTTGCCGGGAAACCATACACCGGCTATCCGGCATTCAGTGCCCCAGATGAATATGCAGAATACATGGCCGGATGCGGTATAGATGTATTCCTTACAGCCAACAACCACATCCTGGACAAAGGCGGGAAAGGCCTCGTCAGGACCCTTGACACATACGGCAGAATCGGCCGGGAATACGGGACCAGGGTGGCAGGCAGCGCAAAGGATGCCGAGGACAACAATATGGTCTTTCCCCTGATAGTGGAGGCAGACGGACTCAGGATAGCGCTGATCAATTTCACTTATGGCACAAATATTCCTCCAGTGAAGGATTTCCCCGGAACGAACTATATCGAAAAAGAGAAAATAAGCAAGGCTGTGGCAAAGGCAGAGCGTCTCGGAGCCGGGCTCATCATTGCGCTGCCGCATTGGGGTGAGGAATACAGGACGTCGCATTCCCGCAGTCAGGAGGAGCTTGCGGAGTGGATGGCAGGTCTCGGGGTGGATCTGATAGTGGGCACACATCCTCATGTCGTGCAGGATACCGGCCTCATGTATGACGGGAAAGACGGGCATCCTGTCCATGTGATATATTCGCTCGGAAATTCGATATCGAACATGAGCGCGGAGCATACACAGATCGGGCTGATGCTGGAGGTCAGAATCGCCAGGAACGGCTGCGGCGACGTGACAGACCTGTCTCCTGAATACACTTTCCTGTGGACATCCCTGCCAGGAAGACTGTCTGACAGCCACCGCACGGTCAAGGTGAAAGACTATATCGGCAGAAAGGACTGCTGGACAATGCAGTATGAATACGACAAGATGCTTTCAACATATTACAAGATCAAGAAAATCACAGGCATTGAAGACTGATGCCGCATAACAAGACAAGAGGAGTAATGAAGAAGACTGTAAAACTCGAAAATGTAGACCCGGTAGAAATATACGGAGCCGGGAACAGGGTGTTGGAAGCCCTGTGCGGATGGTTCCCGCAACTCAAGGTGGCAGCCCGGGGCGAAGAGATTTTCCTCGAAGGTTCGGAAAGCGACTGCGAGAAATTTTCAGAAAAACTGGATCTGCTGATACAAAGAAGGATGCACAAGCGCAACCTGACCCCCTATGATGTTGAAGACCTGTTCGAAGGAGACAATACGACAGTCCGGACAATCCCGGCCGGGGATTCGGTAATTGTCCACGGGCTTGACGGCAAACCTGTAAGGGCAAGGAACAAGACTCAGGAGGAAATGGTCAAGGCATACTTTGAGAACGACCTTATATTCGCCATCGGACCGGCAGGGACCGGAAAGACATACATAGCCATAGCCCTTGCGGTGAGAGCGTTGAAACACAGGGAAATAAAGCGTATTATCCTGACCCGCCCGGCTGTAGAGGCAGGCGAAAGGCTGGGCTTCCTGCCAGGAGACCTCAAGGACAAGCTGGACCCGTATCTGCAACCGCTGTATGATGCACTCGGGGATATGATTCCTGCGAAGAAACTGAATGACTTCATGGCGGAAGGCATCGTACAGATCGCCCCTCTCGCCTACATGAGGGGAAGGACTCTTGACAAGGCGTGCGTTATCCTGGACGAAGCCCAGAATACGAACCTGGGACAATTGAAAATGTTCCTGACCAGAATGGGATGTGATGCCAAATTCATCGTCACCGGGGATGCCAGCCAGATAGATCTGCCGGACAAGAGGGAATCCGGGCTGATGAAAGGCATAGAGCTGATCAAGGACATAAAGGGAGTGAGCTGTATATTCTTCGGGAATGATGATATTGTGCGGCATCCGCTAGTGAACAAAATAGTCAAAGCCTTCGACAAGGCCGGAAAATAAAGCCGCACCGATACTGTCTTTCGTAGAAAAAGAGAGGGGTAACCAAAAGTCAATTTTTGGTCACCCCTCTTTTTTCTTTTTTCCGGAATCATCCGCAGACAGACAGGATTTCAGTGCCCGCGGCACATGCTGCCTGTCCTAAGCTTTCCAGGACTAAAGACCGTTCTCAACTATAGAAGAATATTTCTGATATCCTTCCTGATACTCAGGTCCCTGGTCGCGAAATCTGTAATAGATATTCTTCAGATATTCTGCGATGCTGACCTTGATATCATTGTCCTTGGTGATGCTGAAAGCCTTCTCAAACGGCTCGATGGCATTCTTCAGTGCTGCCTCGAAGTCTAACATTATAGCATCATACTTGGCCTGGTCAAACTCGGTAGAAGCCTTCTCCTGAAGTTCAAGAGCCTCATTGTAATAGAGGATACCTATGCCGATGAGTCCGAACTCGTAGTCAGGATTGATCTCATTTGACTTCTTGTAGGCTGCGATGGCTTCCTCCTTGTGTCCGAGTTTGTTGTGGATATCGCCCTCTACATAATAGAGTGAGGCATTGTTCGGCTCGTTCTTCTTGGCGACGTCCAGAAGGGCAAAGAGCTCATCAGGCTGTTCTCCGCTCTCTATATAATAGTTTATGAGGCCGATGATGATGCTCTGGTTCTGAGGATATGCCTTGAAGCCCTCTTCAAGTGTGGACTTGGCCTCGTCTTTCTTGTCAAGGTTGGAATAGATGTCAGCCAGCTTGGCATATACTTCTCCGTCCTCCACATAGCCGAGATCCAGACATTTCTTGAAGAATGATTCCGCACGTGCATAATCCTGTGTCATCCATGCAGTAAAGCCGGCATTGTATACGGCCATGGTGTCTATGACAGGATCCGGTGCCGATTCCGATGCATTCACAGCCTTCTCGAAATAAGTGCTCGCAGACTTGAGGTCTCCGAACAGATAGCTGTTCATACCCTGCTCGACATATTTTGCGGAAATATTCTTGATGCCGGTCGTGATGTCCTTGGCCTTGCTTCCCTTTGCATCCACTTCTTCTGCCTTGATATAGGCGGACAGCGCCTGGTCAAGGGCGTCTTCATATACAGGAGCAGTCACCTCGATTATGGCGAGCTGCTGGTTTGCATTGAAGTAATAGTTCATCGTGGAATAAGTCTCCTTGGTGTAGCTTTCACCTGCCAAGGTGACTGTTTGTGTAGAAGTCGGCTTCTCGTTGCCCATAAGGAATGTCAGCTCCTGCTTGTTGGCTCCGATCCATCCGTTGCCCATAGGTGCATTGTATGCATCCATATAAGCATCGGCAAGTCTGAGCCATGTAGCAGGCTTGGCAGCCTTCTTGGGGTTCTCTGTAGCCGCTGCAGCTGTCTCGACAGCCTTCTTTGCTTCTGCAGGTGCCTTAACCTGTGCATCGGCCATCTGGATTGTAAGCATGACAGCCAATGCCATAAAAATACGTTTCATAACTTGATGTTTATAATTGATTTCATTGGTTGCTATTCAGTCACCGTACCGGCAGCATCGTTCGGCGCCGGATCTGCGGAAGTCTGTCCGCCGCCTTCTGCCGGAGCTTCCACTTCATCTCCGTTCCCGTTGACAGCAGAGACAGCCGCAATGGAGTCCCCGTCCTTGATATTGATGAGGCGCACACCCTGTGTGGCCCTTCCGGCCACCCTGATGTCGGAAACATTCATCCTGATGGTCAGGCCGGACCTGTTGATGATCATGAGGTCATTGTCATCAGTGACATCCTTGATTGCCACAAGCTTACCTGTCTTCTCCGTGATGTTCAGGGTCTTGACTCCCTTGCTTCCGCGGTGGGTGATCCTGTACTCGTCATAGTCGGAACGCTTGCCATAGCCGTTCTCGCTGACAACAAGGATTGTATGCCTTTCCGCATCTTCAGCCTCAGGATCATGGCATATCATGCCTATGACTTCATCATCATCGCCTATGTTAATACCCTTGACACCTGACGCCGTCCTTCCGAGAGGCCTTGCATCCTCCTCATTGAACCTTGCGCAGTTGCCGTTCCTGCCTGCAAGGAGAATCTGGCATCTGCCGTTGGTCATGGAAGCCTCCAGCAGTTCGTCCCCGTCACGCACTGTTATGGCGTTCACGCCATTGGTCCTCGGGCGGGAATAAGCCTCAAGCAGTGTTTTCTTGATGATTCCCTTCCTAGTGACAAGGACTATATAATTGTTGTTGATATAATCCTCATCCTTGAGGTTTCTGACATTGATGAATGCCTTCACGGTATCGTCCGGCTCTATGTTTATGACATTCTGGATGGCGCGTCCCTTGGAAGTCTTAGTACCCTCCGGGATCTCGTACACCTTGAGCCAGAAGCATCTTCCGTTCTTGGTGAAAAGCAGCATGGTGCTGTGCATGTTGGCCACATAGATATATTCTATGAAGTCCTCGTCACGGGTAGCGCTTCCCTTCATGCCGACACCGCCCCTGTTCTGGGTCCTGTATTCCGCAAGCGGAGTCCTCTTGATATAGCCGAGATGCGAAATCGTGATGACCACGTCCTCGTCCGGATAGAAATCCTCCGGATTGAATTCTTCGGCAGACAAGGCTATCTCGGTCCGGCGAGGATCCCCGTATTTGTTCTTGAGCTCCTGCAGTTCGTCCTTGATGACTCCCATCTGTTTCTCATAGCTTCCGAGAACCTCCTCGCAATAATTTATGAACTTCATCAGTTCGTCAAATTCGGACTGCAGTTTCTCCCTTTCGAGACCTGTCAGCTGTCTGAGTCTCATCTCCACAATGGCAGTGGCCTGGGCTTCCGTGAACGCGAAACGTTCCATAAGCTCGGTCTTGGCCTGGTCCACAGAGCGAGAGGCGCGTATTATGCTGATGATCTCGTCTATCACGTCAAGAGCCTTTAGAAGGCCTTCCAGGATATGGGCACGCTTCCTTGCCTTGTCCAAATCAAATTTCGTCCTGCGCACCACGACATCATGCCTGTGCTGCACGAAATACTTGATCATATCCTTAAGGCTCAATGTCCTCGGCCTGCCGTGCACAAGGGCCACATTGTTCACCGAGAAGCTGGACTGCAGCGGGGTGTACTTGAACAGCGTATTCAGGACCACATTGGAATTGGCGCCGATCTTAAGCTTGATTACTATACGCATGCCCTTCCTTGTGGTCTCGTCGTTCACATATACGATGCCGTCCACCTTCTTGTTCTCCACCAGCTCGACTATCTTTTCGATCAGCTCGCGCTTGTTCACCATATACGGTATCTCGGTCACGACGATGGTCTCCCTTCCGGAATCACTCACCTCAATCTCGGTCCTGGACCGTATGACAATCCTTCCACGCCCTGTCTCGAATGCATCCCGGATGCCCTGGTGTCCCTGGATAATACCCCCTGTCGGGAAATCAGGCCCCTTGATATAGTGCATCAGTTCTTCCGTAGTGATTTCCGGATTGTCGATATAGGCGCAGATGGCGTCACATGTCTCGCCGAGATTGTGAGGAGCCATGTTTGTGGCCATACCTACGGCAATTCCGGATGACCCGTTCAACAGAAGCAGAGGCGCTTTCGTAGGAAGTACGGTAGGTTCCTGAAGGGTGTCGTCGAAGTTGTTCTGGAAGTCCACCGTATCCTTGTCGATGTCGGCCATCACCTCTTCCGCAAGTTTTTCAAGCTTGGCTTCCGTATAACGCATGGCCGCAGGGGAATCGCCGTCCATTGAGCCGAAGTTTCCCTGTCCGAACACAAGCGGATACCTCATGCTCCAGTTCTGGGCCATTCTCACCATGGCATCATACACGCTGCTGTCACCGTGCGGATGGTATTTACCGAGGACCTCGCCGACTATTCTTGCCGATTTCTTTGTCTGCCCCGAATAGCTCAGTCCGAGCCCTGTCATACCATAAAGCACCCGACGGTGCACTGGCTTCATTCCGTCCCTCACGTCAGGCAATGCCCTCGACACGATCACAGACATGGAGTAGTCTATATACGAACTCCTCATCTGCCTGTCGATATTCACCGTCTCGATCCTGCCCCCTGACACTTCCGTCCCGTTAGGATTCACTTCATTATCCATATAAATCTCCTGTTTTTCAATATAAACGGCACCTTTCGTCCGGACGCCTCGACCCGTCATTTCCGGAGTAATGCCGAATTACAGTCTGTATGACTTTAACATAAACATGCAAAGATAACAAAAATTTCGGTTTTCCCTCACAACAGAGTCCGAGATTATCAAGTCGAAAAAAGTCGAAAAGTCGAAAGTCAGAAAGTCAGAAACGACCTCGTCCATTTCCCGTCCGTTTCTGCCGGCCTTTCATGGATGACACCCCTGTCCGGCATTTTTTCTGAAATTTTTTCTGAAAATGTCTCTGAAAATGTCTGAAAATGTCAGGTTATCGTTTTTGTCAAAATTTAAGTATATTTGACTTCGTCATTTATACAGTGGCGCCTCGGCAATTACAAGTAAACTTGTATTGCTCTCGGCTTCTGCGTATTTTTGTAGGATACATTTTATTGTTCCAGTGGTTTGGGCCAGGACATCTGTAACAGACAAGGCATATATATGGAAATCAAGATATCGAAAGAACTTAATATTATAATGAACTTCGCCCGGGATGAGGCGATGAGAACGGGAAGCTACGGCATCTCGCCCGACCATCTGCTGCTCGGGCTCATCAGACATAAGGACAACGAGGCTGCAGGTACCCTTACAGGACTCGGGATAGACCTGGAGGCCATGAAACAGGCAATTGACGGGAATATCCGCACCGAGAAATACATACCTTTCTCGGAATTTGAAAAGGTATCACTGTCAAGAGGAGCCTACAACACACTGAGCATGTCCATTCTCGAAGCCACCAAAAGCATGTCGGATATTGTCCGTCCGGAACATCTGCTCCTGGCCCTGCTGAAAAACACTGCGGGAGGCTTCGGAATCACATGGCTTCTTGACAAAGGCATCGACTATGTGTGTGCGAGAAACTACATGGAAGCTGCCGGCGTACTTGACGGCAATGTCAGGAAATGGAATATCGAGGAAGAGGGCCAGGACGAGCAGAAGCACCAGGAAGCAGGACAAGGGGAACAGGAAGCGGAAAGTGCCCTTGCAAAATACGGATACGACCTTACCGAAGCCGCCAAAGAAGGAAAGCTGGACCCGGTAACAGGAAGGGAAGCAGAGACCTGGAGGGTAATACAGATACTCGGAAGAAGGAAGAAGAACAATCCGATGCTTGTAGGCGATCCCGGCGTAGGAAAATCAGCCATTGTGGAAGGGATAGCGATGCGCATAGCCGCAGGTGACGCTTCTCCAGCGCTGGCCGGGAAACGGATAATATCTCTCGACATAGCGTCTGTCGTGGCAGGGACAAGATTCCGCGGCGATTTTGAGAAAAGGCTCAAGGAAATAATAAAGGAAGCAAGCGGAAACCAGGATATCATCCTTTTCATTGACGAATTCCATACGATAGTGGGAGCAGGAGGGACTGGAGGCAGCCTTGACGCAGCCAACATCCTCAAGCCGGCGCTCGCACGTGGCGAGATTCACTGCATCGGAGCCACGACTATTGATGAATTCCGGAAAATAGTGGAAAAGGACGGTGCCCTTGACCGGAGATTCCAGAAGATAACGGTGGAGCCAGCCACTGTGGAAGAGACGGTCGAGATACTGAAGAACCTTCAGATGAAATACGAATTCTTCCATTTCGTGAATTACACTGATGAAGCGATTGAGGCTTGTGCAAGGTTTTCCGACCGCTATATTACCGACAGATGCCTTCCCGACAAGGCCATCGACGTCATGGACGAAGCCGGAGCGTCGGTGCGGCTGCGGCATACGGACCAGAAGCCCGGAAAGCTTCCGCATGTGACAGTGGAAGACATTGCATCCGTAATCTCCACAATGACAGGCATCCCTGTCTCCAAAGTGGCGGAATCGGAAAGGGCCAGACTGCTCAGGATCGAAGAAAACCTGAAAGGAAAGGTCATCGGACAGGATGAAGCCATATCCAAAGTAGCCAAGGCTATACGACGGAACCGCGCCGGGATAAAGGATCCGCACCGGCCTGTCGGCACTTTCCTGTTCTACGGTCCTACGGGAGTAGGCAAGACGCAGCTTGCAAAATCACTTGCCGAATACCTTTTCGGCTCCGAAGACAACCTGGTCAGGATCGACATGAGCGAATACATGGAAAAGTTCACCGCATCCAGACTGATAGGCGCGCCTCCAGGCTATGTAGGCTTCGGAGACGGGGGGCAGCTCAGCGAGCAGGTCCGCAGGAAACCGTATTCAGTAGTGCTTCTTGATGAAATAGAGAAAGCACATCCGGATATTTTCAACCTGCTGCTCCAGGTCCTCGATGAGGGGCGGCTCACTGACAGCAACGGAAGGACAGTGGACTTCAGGAATACCATCATCATCATGACTTCAAACGCAGGAAGCCGTGAAATAGATGAGTTCGGCCGTGGACTCGGGTTCCAGACATCGCCTGCCGCCATGGAGAACAGGAAGAAAGACATCCTGGAAAAAGCCGTCAGGAAACTGTTCCCGCCTGAGTTCCTGAACAGGATCGATGAACAGATCTTTTTCAGGCCACTGTCAAAAGAAGACGTGGACAATATTCTTGACATTTGCCTGCAAGACCTCAGAAAAAGGGTGGCGACGGCAGGATACCGGCTTGTCATCACGGCAGCGGCAAGGAAGCTTGTGCTTGAAAACGGGTATGATCCCAAATACGGGGCACGTCCGCTCAAGCGCGCGGTCAGGGAATACATAGAAGACCCTGTCGCAGAGTTCATCATCTCCGGCAAGATACCGGAAGGCAAGACGGGCGGCAAGAATGCCGCAAGGCTCAGCATCGTGCCCGGCAAGGACGGACACGGTACACGCATCTCTATGAAATGCTGACAGAAGTGACTTCAAGGTCCAGCTCCTTCACAAGGTCAAGGAGATTGCAGAAAGACTGGTCGGAAGAAATGAGAGTCCCGATGGCATCAAGGGTAATTTCTGTATTTTTCATGACTATATTGGTTTTATCGTTTTCCTGATTATGATGCAAAGTTAAAGTTCAAATGTACCAGACTATGGCACAAGCTAAAATAAAACTTGCGATTTTCGACCTCGACGGAACTCTTCTCAATACGATAGAGGACCTGGGCAGGTCTTGCAACCATGCATTGAAAGCCTGCGGGTGCCCGGAAAGGGACCTGAAGGAATACAACATGCTTGTCGGACGCGGAATCTACAACCTCTTCAGAGGCGCACTGCCGGAGGACCGGAGAGACGATGAAACGGTAATGAAGATGAAAAGTTTCTTCATACCTTATTATAATGAACACAAGACCGACTTCTCAAGGCCGTATCCCGGGATACCGGAAATGCTCGGGACACTTGAAAAGAACGGTATCGCCCTTGCCGTGGCCTCGAACAAATACCAGGAGGGAACAGAAGCCCTCGTGGAAAGATTTTTCGGAGACAGGAAGTTCATCCGGGTGCTCGGACAGAGAGACGGCATGCCGATAAAGCCGGACCCGGGCATCGTAAGAGAGATCGAGAAGTCATACGGAGAGATCCGGAGAGAGGAAGTATTCTATGCAGGAGATTCTGACGTGGACATGGAGACGGGAAGAAACGCCGGGGTCGTGACTGCAGGTGTCTGCTGGGGCTTCAGAAGCAGGCAGGAACTTGAAGCCTGCGGCCCGGACATGTTGTGCGGCAGCCCGGACGAACTATGCAGGGCAATACTTTCATGGCCCGGGAATGTGAACAGATAAATCAGACCTGTAAAAACATCGATAATGAAGACAAGAAACATTTTCGCGGCCGCAGCCCTGGCAATATCGATGGCCGCATCTGCAGGGAATCCGGGATCCGGGCCTGCCATCCTTCCTGACGCAACATACATGTTCGCACAGAAAGACAGTTGTGAACTGTTCATGGATGTGTACGAGCCTGCGGAAGGAAGCGAAACGGAGATAGACGGCAAGGAGAAGCCGACCATAATTTTCGTCTTCGGGGGTGGTTTCATTACAGGGAGACGGGATGAGCCGTATTACACCCCCTGGTACAAACAAATGACAGACAACGGCTACAGGATAGTCACCATCGACTACAGGCTCGGGCTGACAGGAGTAAAGAAAATGGGGATAGCTCAGGTCAATATCCTGGACAAAGCCATCCACATGGCCGTGGAAGACCTGTTCTCGGCGACATCATTCATCATAGAGAATGCAGAGTCCCTGGGAATTGACCCGGAGAACATCGTTGCAAGCGGTTCGTCTGCCGGAGCGATAACAGTATTGCAGGCCGATTACGAACTCTCGAACGACACACATTATGCGGCGGAGCTCCCTGACGGCTTCAGGTATGCCGGCATCATGTCATTCGCCGGCGGCATCCTGTCAAGGAACGGCAAACTCAAATACAAGGAAAGACCGGCCCCGACCATACTCTTCCATGGAACTGACGACAAGATCGTGAATTACAGGCAGATACGCTTCTTCAACCTCGGTTTCTTCGGATCAGACAAGATTGCCGGAAGATTTGCCAGATACGGATTCAGCTACAATATCCTGAGATATTCGGGATGCGGACATGAAATAGCCTCCATCATGGACGACAGCACCGTCTACCAGTTCAAATTCCTGGAAGACAATGTCATGAAAGGACTTGACTATATTGTGGACATGACAGTGGACGACCCAGGGATAGCCAGGGTGGGAAGCCAGTCCCGCAAGGAACTGTACGGAGGCCAATAGCGAAAGAGATAGGTCACAGTCTTTCGTAGAAAGACGTTTGAGGGTGGCCAAAAGTCACTTTGGGGTTCACCCTCCTGCCGTCTACAGCGCATCGGATCAGCGGGAAAGCCTGTCAAGTGAGAGCTCGATCAGCTTGCGCACCTGAGGCTTATAGTCAGGATTGCTGGATTTCAGGTATCTGTTGGCGATAATGCAGCAGACAGTGCCGGCGTTGTGTCCAAGGTGAGCGGCAATACCGGCTATGGCCGATCCTTCCATCTCGAAATTCGTGATCTTCCATCCTCCGAAACGGAAAGAAGCGAAGGTGTCAAGCATGTCAGGCATGGCAAGCGGCATGCGGAGCACACGGCCCTGTGGTCCGTAGAAGCCTGAGGCGGCTATCGTCATGCCCTTTATCGTGCAGTCCTCGAAACGTGACACCATATCATGTCCCGCCTTCACGAAATACGGATCAGGAAGATGCCTGTCCCATCCCGTATGTGCCTTGAACGCTTCTTCAATGTCAAGCATGGCAATGCTGTCCCTGTCAGCGTACCAGTTCAGCAGGCCGTCACAGCCGACAGACACATGTGAGAATACGAATGACCCGAGCGGGATATCCGGCTGGATAGCTCCGGAAGTCCCTATTCTCAGAATGTTCAGGGACTTTTTCTCAGAACGTATCTCCCTGGTGGAAAAGTCTATGTTGGCAAGGGCGTCAAGCTCGTTCATGACAATATCGATATTGTCTGTACCTATTCCAGTAGACAATACCGTAAGTCTCTTTCCGCGGTATTTTCCGGTCACGGACACGAATTCGCGGGACTGATGCCGGAACTCTTTGTCCTCCAGATATTCAGACACAATGTCCACTCGCCCGGGATCACCTACCAGTATCACGTTGTCCGCAAGTTCCTCAGGTCTGAGATGAAGATGGAATACAGACCCGTCATCATTGATTATAAGTTCCGATTCTGCTATCATGGTCACATTATTTTTGTTTGACATCGCGCAACTGCCGCCGGTCCTGCAGACATTTACATGCGGGGTGCAGATGCCGGGATGTTCCGCCTTTGTCTCCAAATATAGTTTTTTCTGATGATTTTTCCTATTTTTGCAGGCGTCAAACCAAATTCACGGCAACATGTGGCAAAGAGTACAGACATTATACCTTGCGATAGCGGCGATCCTTACCGGCTCGCTTTTCTTCTGCAATGTAGCGAAGATAGTCACGCCTGACGGCGGGACGGAGAACATAATGTACAGCGACAAAGTCGAATACATGATCTTCATCACAGCTCTGTTCATCGTGCAGTGCATCTGCCTGGCCGCGTTCAAGTTCAGGATGATACAGATGAGGCTGTGCGTGATATCGGCCATTGTGATGCTGGCTTTCCAGATTTGGCTCGGGGTGGACTATTTCACCCACAGAAACGACATGATCTTCTCTTTCACGGCGGTGTTCCCGATTATTACCGTCATACTTGACATGCTCGCATCCAGGAACATCCTCCTGGATGAAGCCATGGTGCAGGCTTCGTCAAGGCTGCGTTCGTCAAGAAGAAAGCACAGGCAGGGATAGTCTCAGTCTTCTCCGGAGTCCCCGGAAGCCACCTTGTCCGGTCTTTCCTTCCGGAATTTCTCAAGCACGGTGCCGGTATAGGTCTTGGAGACTGCAAGCGGCTGTATGGAATCTGAATCAAGGTCAAGCCAGTAGCCGTCCTTCTCCTTTCTAAGGACCTTGACTTTCCCGAGGTTCACTATGTACTTGCGGTGGCAGCGCACCAGGGATGTTCCCGTGAAGCTCTGCTCCACCGTCTTGAGCCGGCATCTCATCATATAGGTCTTCATGTCGCCTTTCGCATCCGAATACCACACCTTGATATAGTTGTCGTCAGATTCGATGAAATACAGGTTCGATATCCTGACGGCAAGCCGCAACGCCCCGCTGTTGTCGAAGAGGGTGATCTTGTCCTCTCCCCTGGGGGACAGCGTCTCGTCGGAAACCACATGGCTGCTGTTCATCAGACGGATGGTCCTGTTCTTCTCCATGATGGTGAAATACATCCCCGTAAGTATATAAGGTATCACAAGGGCGATGAATACATA
>CALVDP010000054.1 GCA_944326315.1 uncultured Bacteroidales bacterium | reverse complement strand
TAACGTCAGTTCGACGAATTATTCTGTTCAATATCAGAGATTCCGTCGAACTGACGTTACGATTTCTTCGAAATCCAATTTTCTTAAACCCCAGTCGCTGTGGCGACAGCCCCTTTCCAAGGGGCGCCACCCCCTACCGCCCCCTCGCCGGGGGCCCGTCGCAGGACTAACGTCCTGCTCCTCAGCGGTAGTTCGATGATTTTCAATAATTAAAATTCATCGAATTCACGTTAAATATAACAAAATAGTGCAAATATTCCGGGAACATTACGGGAGGGTGCAGATGATTTCGAGGCATCTGATGACAAGCTCGGTGCTGAAGTCAATGGCACGGAGCAGAATATCCGGGCATATATCCATCCTGTAAAGGAAAACAGCCACGAGTGCTACCGGCATCAGTGCGGATGTTATCGGTACGGCTATCAGGTTGGTGATGATGAAGTAGACAGGGGCGGAGCCGAACAGCAGCCAGGCAAGAGGCCCCGTGAAGGCCTGGCAGGATATGGACATGGCCGCGCTGTCCCACACTTTTTTCAGGACAGGGACCGGGGCAGGGTAGAGATCGCGCAAAACAGGATACACGAAATAGATTCCGCACATGGCAAGGTAGGAAAGCTGGAAACTGGCAGAAGTGATGACACCCGGATCAAGCGCGCACTGCACAGTCAGGGCGAAGCACAGGATATTCACCGGACGTGTCTTCCGTCCCGTCAGGATAGCGGTCTCACGCAGGAGGATGAAAAGGAAGGCCCTGATGATTGACGGCGACGATCCGGTCATCACCGAGTAGAAAAGCGTAGAGCAGATTATCGTCACGAATCTTACGATATCGGCCTTGCGGGACTGTCCGAGAACCGACAGTATTTTCGTCAATATCAGATAGATAATGGCCAGGTGCATCCCTGAAAGCGCAAGAATGTGCGAGGCCCCGCTGTCCCTGAAAGCGGCTTTGACATCGGCAGGTACATCCGACTGGTCCCCTGTGACGAGGGCCTTGATGAGCGCGTTGCTGCCATAGTCCCTCAGAGGCAGCGAATCTATACCGGACTTGAGCCATGTCGCGGCCGGAGCGGATGCTGAGGCTATGATGCCTCTTCCTTCATGCCCGTTGTCAGAAAAGCCGATGATGCTGTGGCTGGACCAGCAGAACATGCCGCAGAAGAAGACGGCTGCGATGACCAGGATCGTCCTTGTCTCCCTGGACATTCCTCCTGCCCCTGATACGGATGCGGCAGCCAGCCCGGCGCTTGCCGAGACGGAGACCATGGCCGTGGAATACGGGACTCCGGAGTAGAATACTTCATGTCCGCACAGAAAAATTCCGGTAACGGTACCGGCACAGAATGGCAATGCATACAGCACAGACTCTTTCCCCTCTACCATTTTCTGAAAATTTGAACAGCAAGAAAAATTTTTCTTGTTATGAATCTTTGCGAAAGTAGTCATTATTTTTATAACTTTGTGCTGATATCAGAAAAATCGCGACAGATTACAATTTATTTTTACAGATAATGTTAATTCGATGAAATGAATGTAGAGAATTTCGGAGAATGACCTTGTCGGAGCAGGACAGATAGTTCTGCGACGATTTCCCGGAGAGGGAGAGAAAGATGGTGACATCCCTTGGAAAGGGGCTGTCACGAAGTGACTGGGGATTGGGATGGATCCGGATTCCGGAGAAATCCATAACGTAGTCCGACGAAATCCCCGGTTCGAAGTATAACAATTCGTCGGACAAACGTTATAATATGATTATCCTTGTATTGAATTGTGGAAGTTCATCCCTGAAGTATCAGCTTCTCGATATGAAGGACGATGAAGTTTTCGACCTTATGGCAAAAGGTCTTGTCGAAAGAATCGGAATGGATGCCGGCTGCATCAAGCATCAGACTACCGGTAAAGAGAAATATGTCAGGGAAATGCCTATTCCGGACCATACGGTAGGCATCAAGGTTGTGCTGGATGCGCTTCTGGACAAGGAGTACGGCGCGCTTTCCACGCTTGAGGACATAGAGGCGGTAGGCCATCGTGTCGTGCACGGGGGAGAGGAATTCTTCTGCAGCAAGCTTGTCGACGAAAGCGTGATTGCAGAGATTGAGAAATGTGCAGATCTGGCACCGTTGCATAATCCTGCGAACCTTTTGGGAATCAAGGCTGTATCTGAAGTGCTGCCGACTGTTCCGCAGGTTGCCGTGTTCGATACCGCCTTCCATCAGACAATGCCTTCATACGCGTACATGTATGCGCTTCCGTATGAATATTATGAAAAATACCGTATCCGCAGGTACGGATTCCACGGCACGAGCCACAAGTATGTGTCTGCCAAGGGCGCGAGGTTTACTGGACTGGATCTGGAAAATTCCAAGATAATCACCTGCCATCTCGGCAACGGCAGTTCCATCACGGCCATCGCCAACGGGAAATCCATCGACACATCCATGGGCTTCACCCCTCTTGAGGGTATAATCATGGGTACGAGGTGCGGGTGCATTGACCCTGAGATCGTGACCTACATACAGGAAAAGGAGAATCTTACCGCTGAGGAAGTGAATACGGTGCTCAACAAGAAGAGCGGCTTCCTCGGGCTTTCATGCATATCTTCAGACGCCCGTGACCTGAACGACGCAGCCAATGCGGGTGACAGGAAGGCCAAGCTGACCCTCAAGAAACTGGTGTACGACATCACCAAATATATCGGTGCATACACGGCTGTGATGAACGGCGTGGACCTTATAGTCTTCACCGGAGGAATCGGGGAGAACAACAGCCGTCTTCGCCGCAGAGTTTGCGAGAATCTTTCGTATCTCGGCCTGAAATTCGACTATGAGGCCAACGTGGCAACAGGTAAGGATACCCTGATATCGCTTCCTGATTCCAAGGTCAAGGTGGCTGTGATCACTACCAATGAGGAGCTTGTGATTGCACAGGACACAATGCATATCGTAACAGAGAACAATCAATAAACAACACATAGCGATGTTTACAAAATTTGAAGATATCTTCGCCGAACTTGCCGGCAGAGGAGCCAAAAAGAGAATGATTGCAGCCTGGGGTGTTGACGGCCATACAATATCGGCCGCAGCCAAGGCTGTCGAACTCGGGATGATAGAAGCCACGCTTGTCGGTGACGAGAATCTCATCAGGGAGCAGTGCGAGAAGGAAAACATTGACATGGGGAAATTTACCATAGTCCACAATCCTTCAGAGCTTCCTGCAGTGGCACAGGCTGTGTCAATGGTGAACCAGGGAATGGGCGATATCCTTATGAAGGGGCTTTGCAGCACTGACAAGTTCATGCGTGCAATCCTGAACAAGGAGACAGGCCTTCTTCCTCCAAAGGCTGTCCTCAGCCATGTGTCCGTAATCCAGAATCCGAATTACCACAAGCTTATCATACTTGGAGACATGGCTGTCATTCCTCTTCCTGACCTGTCTCAGAAGAAAGCCATACTCGGCTATCTCGTGAATACGGCACATGCCATGGGTATTGCCTGCCCTAAGGTGGCTATTCTTGCTGCCACCGAGCAGATGCTTGAGAAGATGCCTGCCTGCGCCGAGGCCGCTATCCTTGCCAAGAAGGTGGACCGTGGCGAAATCAAGGGCTGCGTAGCTGACGGACCTCTTGCACTTGATGTGGCCATAGATCCGGAATCAGTGGAGATCAAGCATCTTGTCAGCCCTGTAGCCGGGGATGCGGACTGCCTCCTTTTCCCGAACATCGAGTCTGCCAACGTATTCTACAAGACGAACTCCAAGCTGGCTGCCGGTGTCAAGCAGGCTGGTATGGTTGTCGGCGCCAAGGTGCCTTGCGTACTTTCAAGCCGTGCCGACAGTATAGATACCAAGCTCAATTCCATAGCTATCGCCGCAATGTCTGCAAAATAGTAATGTGATGGCGGGTAGGATTTTGGCAATAAATACCGGATCGACCTCGACCAAGATTGGATACTATGATTCCGGCACGAAGGTGTTTGAGGAAAACATCTTCCACAGCACGGAAAAATTATCCAGATATAACTCTGTAATGGATCAGGGCCATATGAGGCTCGTTACCATTACAGAGTTCCTTTTGTCCAAGGGGATCCGGCTTGTCGACATAGACTTGGTCATGGCCAGGTCGGGTCTGGTGACACCGATGGAGACGGGTGTCTATGAGATAACGGAAATACTGGAGGATGCACTCAGGGCTTGCCGGAACGGGGTCCATGCATGCAATCTGGCAGGTCTTCTTGCCTGCGATATCGCTGTGCTTGTGAATGACGCGAGGAAGGAGGCCGGTATTCCGGACATCTGCAAGGCGTATATGGCGGATCCTCCGATGGCTGACGAGATGCTGCCTGAAGCCAAGATAGGAGGCATACCGGAATTCAGCAGGAGGCCTCTGTGCCATGCCTTGAATTCAAGGGCCGTGGTAAGGCATTATGCATTGGCCAACGGCAGGAAGCCTGGAGACGTGACAGCCATCGTGGCGCATATTGGAGGCGGTACTTCCGTGACCCTGCACCGCGGAGGACGTATAATAGACACCAATGACGCTCACGGTGGTGACGGTCCATTGAGCACGGAGCGCGCCGGTACTGTCCCTGCATTCCCTCTTGTGGACATGTGTTTCAGCGGCAGGTACACCAGGGACGAGGTCAAGAAGAAGCTTGTCGGCAACGGTGGCGCTGTGGCGTATTTCGGCACGAACGATTTCAAGGCCATCGTCGCCAAAGCCGATGCCGGAGACGGTTACGCAAGGCTTTTCCTTGAGGGTTTCTGTCTCAGCATTGCAAAATACATTGCAGGCCTTTCCGCCGATGTATGCGGCAAGGTCGACGTCATCATACTGACCGGAGGTATAGCACACAATGAAGCATTGATGGAGAAGATCTCACGCAGGGTCTCCTTCATCGCGCCTGTAGCTGTCTATCCGGGAGGAAACGAGATGGATTCTCTTGCAGAGAACGGGTATTCAGTGCTTTCCGGCGAGACCAAGGTGAAGTATTACGATCCCGAGATGTCGGAGAACAGGTTTCTTTCAGGGAGCGAACTGCTGTAGAGTTCCCTGCATTTTCTGAACAGGGCCTCGGTGTATCTTGTGAAGCCGGGGCCTTTCCATGTACTGGTGTTGGTAATCATCACCCAGCATTCGCCGTCAGGAAAATATTTCACGAGGGCGCTTGTGCCGCCGAGTGTACCTGTCCTGGTCCATTCTCCTGTGGGCTTTGTGTCGTTCCAGCCCAGGGAGTATGTCTGCGGGTCGAAATACTCTGTCATGGCGGCGACGCTTTCTTCCGATATTATGTCCTTGACTTCAGGCCTGCCGTCTATCGACGCCACGAATCTGCAAAGTTCGGCCGGAGAGCCGCACCATGCCCCTGCGCCTGACAGTCCGTGAATGTCATTCGCCCCGTAACACCTTTCGACCATCCTTCCGCTGAGATTGTACTCTTCATGCAGTTCTGATCCGGCGTGCATGTAATATCTTACCTCATCAGGGTATTTGTCTTCATAATAGTTGTTGGCTATATGCATGTCATAGCAGCCGGCCGGGTGCAGTACATTTTCCTGTATGAATGTCTCGTAGTCTTCTCCGCTGACTTTCTCGATGATCATGGACAGGAGAAGATAACCGAAATTGGAATATCTCTGGGAGGTCCCGGGCTGGTATCCGAGAGGCCGCGACAGCACACATTTCACCAGTGTCTCATGATCAGGGGCGCAGTCAAGCCTGAACTGGCGGATTATGTCCTGAGTGGAGAACATGGGGTCTCCGCGGCTGTTCGTGAAGCCGGCCTTGTGGCGGAGAAGATGCTCGACAGTGATGTTGTATTTGGCCTTTTCCCTGATTGCCGCCGTGAATATGGAATCATTCAGTATCCCGTGCTCCCCGAACACCGTGTCGCGCAGGGATACGAGTCCTCTTTCCTGGAGTACCATGATGCCGGCCGCAGTAATGAGTTTGGACACCGATGCCATCCTGAGGATATTACCCGGTGTCATCCTTTCTCCTTTTTCCTCATCGGCATATCCGTATCCCTTGACATAAAGGAGGGAGTCGTTCCTCATTATGGCAAGCGATGCTCCTTTTATTTCCCATTGTTTCAGGAACATGTCTATCCTGTCGTCCATGTCTTCCAGAGAACTGAATGCCGAAAGCCTGTTGGTGAGGCTGTCATTCAGGCAGAACATCTCCACGGTCTCATCCGCTGCAGGCTTCCTCTTGTCTTTTGATGACGAAGACAGCGGCAGCAGGACCGCAGCCATTACGACGCAGAACAGTACCGGTGAAAGGATGATAAGCTTCTTCCTGCTCATTTCGCCTCCTTCTGCAAGATGCCTTTCCTGCGGGCGAATTCTATTATGTATGAAGCTGTACCTTCTATGCCGAGTATGGACGAATCTATGCACAGGTCATAGTTGGACGCCACGCCCCAGTTGCCGAAAGTGTAGTAATTGTAATACGTCTCCCTCTTGCGGTCTGTCCTTGTTATCATGTCCTCTACCTTGTCCCTGCTCATGTCCGTCCTTTCCTGGACCCTTCTGATACGGTCTTCCAGTGGTGCCGTGATGAATACGTCGATGGTGCAGTCCATGTCCCTCAGGATGTAGTCTGCGCAGCGTCCTACTATCACAGCAGATTCTTTTTCTGCAATCTCCCTTATGACGGAGCTCTGGATCTGGAAGAGGTTCTCTCCGTTTATGAAGTTCTTCGGAGAGCCGAACGGCGTGGCGAAGAAAGACGACACGGGGAAAAGATTCCGTTTTTCGTCCTTGACCTTGAACACTTCCGGACTGAAACCGCTTGATTCCGCAGCCTTGGTTATGAGTTCGTTGTCATAAACTTTGATGCCGAGCATCTTTCCAAGTTCGAGTGCCACCAGCTTGCCTCCGCTGCCGAACTGCCGGCCCACATTGATTATTATCTTGCTGTCCATAACGTTTTGCTTCTATAGTTTGCTTCCGAGGATTGTCGGGTCATCGCCGTCATTCAGCTTCCGGAGTTTCTTCATCAGCCCCAGCAGCATGATGAATGTCACGAGAGATGCCAGGAAGTCTGCGATAGGGAATGATATCCACACTCCTTTTGCACCCAGGAACATCGGCATGATGTAGAGCAGGGGCAGCAGGAACAGGAGCTGCCTTGACATCGAAAGGATTATTGACTTGTTTATCATGCCGAGGCACTGGAACAGGTTGGAAGTCACCATCTGGAAGCCTACAAGAGGCAGCATGAGATTGATGAGCACAAGCCCCTTTGCCGCGAGTTCGATAAGCTCGTCATCTGAAGTGAATACTGATACGGCTGCATGAGGGACAGCTATTGACACGATGAAGCCGCTGAGGGCGACTACCGTGGCGTATTTCACTGTCTTGCCGTACACTTCCTTGACTCTTGAATATTTCCTTGCCCCATAGTTGTATCCGGCAATAGGCTGCATGCCCTGGTTGAGGCCCATGTTGATCATTATGAACAGGAACGAGATCCTGTTGACGATGCCGTACGCACCTATGGCCAGGTCGCCGCTGTAGCTTTTCAGCTGCTGGTTTATGAAAAGGGTCACCAGGCATGCGGCGGAGTTCATGAGGAAGGGAGCAAGGCCTATCGACAGCGAATCTCTCGCTATTCTTACGTCCATCCGGAATATTCCCTTGCGGAAATGCAGGAGCCTGTCCTGGTTGCTGAAATACCTGATTATTATGACAAGTGCCGCAAGCTGTGCTATGACAGTGGCAAGCGCGGCCCCTCTTATGCCCATGCCAATCCAGAAAATGAAGATCGGGGCAAGTACTGCGTTGAGTATCACTGTCATGATAGTCAGCAGCATCGCCATTTTAGGATTGCCAGACGCTCTGAGCAGATTGTTCAGTCCGAGGTAGAGATGTGTGACGACATTGCCATACAGTATGACCTGCATGTATTCACGGGCATAGCCTATCGTATTCTCGCTGGCACCGAAGAAGTAAAGGATGGGGTCGAGGAAGGTAAGTGCCGCACTCATGAATACCAGTCCGATGATCATGTTCAGCACCACTACGTTCCCGAGGACCTTGTTGGCCACCTCATAGTTTTTCTGTCCGAGCAGTACGGACATTATCGTGCTCGCACCCACACCGACAAGCGAACCGAAAGCGGCGGACAGATTCATCAGGGGAAACGTGACCGCCAGTCCGGAAATTGCGAGAGGACCCACGCCATGACCGATGAAGATGCTGTCGATCATGTTGTAGAGTGAAGACGCTGTCATCGCTATGATGGCAGGTCCGGCATATTTCATAAGGAGTTTTCCAATCTTTTCCGTCCCAAGCTCCAATGGGACTGCTGCCTTGGTCTCTGTCATTGTTCGCTATCCTCCCCGTCAGGATTTTCCACAAGCTCAATTTCGAATACAAGCGGCGCATATTCCGGTATGGCGGAGCCGCTTCCGGATGTGCCGTAGCCGAATGCCGAGTAGAACAGCCCTGTGCCCTTCTCCATAGGCTTCATCTGCCATATTGTACGCGCGAAACCTGCGATGACATCGTTCCCGTCCAACTGTATTGATGTGGAATCTTCCGCCATCTGCACTTCCATCGGGCCGTAGGTCCGGGATGACGAGAATATGTTGTTGTCCTTGGCGACCCTCTCTATCGTCGTGTCGAACACCTGTCCGTTGAGCAGTTTCCCGGTGTAGTTGATGTAGACTGTAGTGTCCTTGTGCAGGTCTTCCTTTTCTCCCGCACCCGGGGCTTCAGGGGATGTCCTGTAATAGAATCCGTAGTAGAGGGAATCCGGCTTTTCGCCTGGCCATGTAGCTGCGTAATAGTTCTCGATGGTGTCTATCTGCCACTTCATGATGTCGGGCACGACCTCGTTTATCTTGACCGTGTATATCAGGTGGCTGTTCCCTGTCACCTCCCTGAGATATTCTTCCTCGCTTCCGTAGCGGTTGTACGTCTGTGTCCAGCCGGGTATCAGGGCAGTCCTTTCATCTTCCTCCTTCATACCCAGTATCATGTCTTCAATACCCTTGTGCAGGGAGTTTTCCTGGACGTACCACACACGCGGTCCGTAGTAGTATGACTTGTTGAAGTCACCTGTCTGCTTCGCTATGGTGGAATCCGATGTGGATGTTATGTTCCCGTCAATGTCCCTGACGGTGTATGTCACCCTCGCATAGCAGGGTACGGCCACTGCATCGCCGCTTCCTGAAGGCGAGTCCTTAAGGATGTATGTACCGATTCCGGACAGGACCGCATCAGGATAATGCGTTTCCAGCCATGCTCCCAGGTACATCTGCTCGTCCTGGTTCGGTATTGTATTCTCTTCCACTGCGCATCCTGCCGCCAGAACGGAGGCCGCCAGTGCGATAAACGGAAATCTGAAATTCATTTTCAAAAGTTTTCTCGTGCAAAAATACTGAATAATTCGACTTTGAATAAAATTTTTTCCAGGTTGGCGGCGGATGCCGGTCAGTCGTTGGTCAGGCTTTCCACCCATATCTGGTATATCAGGGCCGAATTGGCGGGGATACTGCCTACGATTTCGTTGCCGAAGCCGTGTTTCCCCGAGAACACGATGTAGCATATCTCGCCTCCACGCACGCCCTCAAGCCCGGACATGAGTCCGTCTATAAGTCCGGAACTCTCGTCCAGTCTGACAGTCAGTATGTTGTAGTCCGGAGACGTCAATGTCCATCCGCTCTCTGTAGCGGTCTCCTCCCTGTTGGTGGCGAAAAGATTGGATGCCGACGGCGCGCTTCCGCTGAATGTGTACCCGGCATAATAGAAGGACACTGTGCCGCCAGGCTGCAGCACGTCTCCCGTACCTTCCGTAAGCACGACCCTGTTGGAACCTCCGTTGCGCACGACGCGCGGCGCCGGATTCTGAGATGTCAGTCCGGATATGAACGAGTCGATGCTTTCCTCCTGCGAGGAATACGTGGTCTCCAGCTCTTGTTTCCTGCATCCTGTCAGGGCGCAGGCCGCAATCATGACTGCGATCGCATATTTCAATACTTTTCCCATAAATCCCGATACATCTATTTGCCGCCAAGGAATTCCCTTGTCCTCGTCTCGACATATTCAGCGGCTTCCCTTACAGTGCCGTCAGGGATGTCTTTCCCCTTGAGCAGCTTCCCGCCTGCAGCAAGCTCGTGGCCGCCTCCGTTGAAATACATCGAGGCGCATCTGTTGGCTGAAACTCCCTCCTTGGACCTGACGGATACCCTGAACCTGTCCTCGTCTTCCTTGAGCAGAATGCTCATCCTGACATTTTTTATGCCAAGCGGTATGTTCACTATCCCTTCCGTCTCTCCTTCCCGTATGTCATACTCGGCTGCCATGGCCTTGTCCAGTATCATGTATGCCACACCTTCTGCAGTTATGACCATATTCTCGTACAGCAGCCTGCCCGTCAGACGGTACCTGTTCTCACGGTAGTTGCAGTACAGTGCCGCCACTATCGCATTCCTGTCTATGCCGGCCCCGAGCAGGTCAGAAGCCATCCTGAAGGTGGACGGGAACACTGAATTTGAGAAATTGTTGGTGTCCGTCGTCATTCCTGTCAGAAGGGCTTCCGCGCATTTTACGGGAAGTCTCCGGGCGTCGCCTCCTGTTTCCGGCGCTGCCATCAGTATGTGGTACAGGAGCTCTGATGTGGAGGATATGTCAGTCTTGGAGAACACAAGGTCGAAACTGCCTGTGTCAGGATTCAGGTGATGGTCTATGAGTATTTTCGGACAGTCCTTTTCCCGGAGCAGCCCTTCCAGCTTTTCTGCCCTGCCGAAGGAGTTCATGTCCAGGCAGAAGACAAGGTCGCTTTTCCTGACCGTCCCTGCCGTCTTTTCCGGCTCATCTTCATATACGAGTATGGACTCTGCATCCTCCCCGGCCATGAATGACAGAGAATCCGGATACCTGTCGTTCAGTACAATCACGGCATCTTTCCCGGCCGCGGTCAGGAATCTCAGCAGTCCGAGAGAACTCCCCATGGCATCTCCGTCAGGCCGTGTATGCGTCACGACCGTTATTCCTGAGGCCTTGGAGGCCATTTCAAGCATCAGTGCCACGGATGATTTGTCTATTCCTGTCATAAAACCATGTCTTGCAGTCCGGTAAGACGGAGTTCCAGCCCTTCCGGTCAAAGTCGGTGCAAATTTACAAATTATATTGCATTTGATAAATCAAATTTTTAACTTTGTCCGGAATTTGAAATGACGACGGAATATAATTAAATCACTGAAATAATATGAAAATATTCAAAAAGGTACTTGTCTACCTCATCTTCCCGCTTGCCATCCTAGGATTGGCCTACCTGATTGTCGAGAGCGTCATGGAGCCTGTGCGTTTCAACAAGGAAAAGGAATCACGCGAACAGGTCGCTATCCAGAGGCTTAAGGATATCCGTACCCTGCAGAACGCATACAAGACAGAGTGCGGCAAGTTCACGGCTTCTTTCGACACGCTCAAGTCTTTCTACACCGATTCTTCCATGAAGGTGGTGATGCAGCTCGGGTCTGCCGATGACTCCGTGGCTGTGGCTAATACCGAGAATCTTAAGAAGCGCAATCCGAGAATCAAACCGGAGCAGATGCTTGAGCTTTACAGGAAGGGCGAGCGCCTTGTCTTCAGGATCGAGAACGAGATACCGGTGAAGGACACCCTCTTCAAGGGACGCAGGGACTTCAATCTGGATTCACTTGCATTCGTGCCGTTCTCACAGGGCGATTCCATTGCCATGGCAGCAGTAGTGAAGACCGTTTCCGGTGTTAAGGTCCCTCTTTTCGAGGCAAGCCTTACATACAAGTCTCTCCTGAAAGGGATGGACAACCAGCTGAGGATAAATCTGGACGCATCGGAGAAGGAGAGGAACGAGAAGAAATACGGTACAGCCGACTTCTCAGGTCTGAAGGTGGGAAGCATCACTGCGCCGAACAACAATGCAGGAAACTGGGAATAATAATACCGCGGACAGCATATCGGTACAGATATCTCTGTCAGGATATGTCTCCAGAACGGGATCAAACGGTGTCAGCGTATCATCCGGCTGGATGAGCGCTGACCGTTTTTTTACCGATCCCTGCTTCCGGAGGAGGTATGAAGAGGTATCGGTGTCTGTCTTTACCCCGAAGTTCTCCCTTGTCCCGGATCATTTTTTCAGTCCGGTATCGGCCAGGTCCATGCTCGCGGAAGTGGCGGATCTCGCGGATTCGGATTATGTGGAATATGAGAGGCTTCCGTGGATGAAGTCCGTTCTGCTCTACTCCAATTCCATAGGCGAGACACTTTCCAGTGCTGTCGCGGGGACGGTGCTCAGGTCAGACGGAGAGAAATCGAGGGTATTGCCTGAAATATGGTATATGCTGCACGCACTGGAGTCCGTAACTGAATATAACAAGGTCATTGCGGCATTTGCCGACGGCTACCTCTATCTGGTGATTGCCCAGGGCCGCAGCCTGCTCCTGTGCAACTCCTATCAGGCAGCGGACTTTGTCACTGCTGAATATTTCATTTTCCTGATGATGAAGAAGCTTCAGCTCAATCCGGAAATGACCACAATATTTTTCCGGACCCCGCTGAAGGATGAGGAAGAGATGTCTCTCTACCGGTACTTCAGGTCAGTGGACTATATTTGAACAGATATGAGAATAATAGGTGGCAGGCTGAAGGGAAAGGCGATAACTCCTCCGCAGGGATACGGAGCACGTCCTACAACTGACTTTGCGAAGGAAGGACTGTTCAATATCCTAGACAACGAGTACGAGTTCGAGGGTCTCGCCGTGCTCGATCTTTTCGGAGGCACCGGTTCCATTTCGTACGAGTTCGCCTCCAGGGGGGCGGCTGACATAGTGTGTGTGGAGATGAATCCCGCACATGCCGCTTTCATAAGGTCTCAGGCAGGAAGGCTCGGGATTGACAATATATCCGTTGTCCGTCACAATGTATTCGACTTCCTGAAAATATGCGGGAAGAAGTTCGACATAGTGTTCGCTGACCCGCCTTATGCCATAGCCGGGCTGGAGACAATCCCTTCGCAGGTCTTTTCATCGGGGGTGGTGAAGCCGGGAGGATATTTCATACTTGAGCACCCGGGGACATTCGGCTTTTCCGGACAGCCGTATTTCGTCAAGGAGAGGAAGTACGGCAATGTGCATTTCTCTTTTTTCGAGTTGCCGTTAAATTGATTGGATATGAAGAAGATTCTTACACTCATCTTTATAGTTGCCGGCAGTTGCTGCCTTGCGGATGCCCAGACCGCCTCAAGTCTTTTCTGGCGCAGGGACAGCGTGCAGGTGAACGAAATTGTCTCTGAGAAGGCCGACCTTTACAGAGAAGTGGGGCATCATGGCCCTGCCGTGGAGAATACACATTTCGCTCTGCGCATTTATTTCAATGACAGCGGCGCGATAGATGTGTACTCAAAGTCCGGGCGCGGGCTTGAACTTGAACGTTACAAGTGGTATCCTACATTGTCCCAGCAGGAGAATGACGGTGCCGGCTGTGATGAGTACATGGTAGGGAAGACTGTTGGTCTCGGCGGCATCGCTCTCTGGGACGGCAGCAGGGAAGTGAAGCTTGTCGCTACAGGTGGCAGGACAGCGCGGGTAGGTGACACGAAGAACGGCTCTTTCGCTGAAATGATAGCCTATGATGTGCCGTATCAGGAAGATACCGTGGACATTTCCATCAGAATAGATATGGACAGGAAGACCAGGAATGCCACAATCACCGCGACGGAGCTCTCGGGCAAGCCTGTCATGTTCCTGACCGGGGTCAACTATCATCCTGGAGAGACGGTGAAATGCGGTGACGGGTTCATTTATGCCTGGGGCGTACATCCTGCCGACGTGTCTTCGTCTCCCGTGCCGATCGGTGCAGGACTTTTCTACAAACCGTCCGATTTCGGACCAATGGAAGTGACTCCGGATATGGTGAGGATAATATCCAAGCCTAAGTCCTCCGTGACCACAACGGTGGTTGCCGCTTCGACCAAGGAAGCTGAGCTCAATACGGTCAAGCGATTCGAGAACTACATGCTCAGATAGCAGTTGCCCGGACGGAAACATCATTGATTATGTCAAGGAACAACAAGATCGAGAAAACCAATGCGGCCCGCCTTTTGGACAAGGCGGGCATAGCTTATACCCTTGTGCCGTACGAAGTGGACGAGAATGACCTGGCTGCCACGCATATTGCCTCGCAGCTCGGCGAACCTATAGACCAGGTGTTCAAGACTCTGGTATTGTCCGGTGACCGGACGGGATATTTCGTCTGTGTGGTGCCCGGCGATGCTGAGGTGGATCTCAAGGCGGCTGCAAAGGTGTCCGGCAACAAGAAATGCGACCTGATCCCGATGAAGGAGCTGTTGGGGGTCACCGGTTATATCAGGGGCGGATGTTCTCCGGTGGGCATGAAGAAGCCATTCCCGACATTTTTCCATTCGTCTGCCCTGGAATATGATACAATATATGTGAGTGCCGGTGTGCGCGGCCTGCAGTTCCGGATAAGCCCGACGGATCTGATCGGGTATGTCAATGCTTCCGTCGCCGATATTATAAAACTCTGACGAGGGTGACTCAAAAGTGACTTTTGGTCACCCTCAAACGTCTTTCTTCGAAACCATTGACGAACAGAGTGCAATTGT
>CALVDP010000053.1 GCA_944326315.1 uncultured Bacteroidales bacterium | reverse complement strand
TTTCGAAGAAATCGTAACGTCAGTTCGACGGAATCTCTGATATTGAACAGAATAATTCGTCGAACTGACGTTATTTATCCGGTTCGGTCAGAAGATATTCTCTTACGGAAGTTAAGTAATGCATGCAAAAAAAACGGGGTGTCCTCTGATTTTCTGAGAACACCCCGGAAATGTTTGGAAAAACGCGGATGAAAATCAGCGTCCCCACTGAAGCTTCCAGCCAGGCAGCTCCAGCTTCTCTGCAAGGAGTTCCTTGGAATAGACCGGATTCGCATAGATCTTCAGGAAAATCTCCCTCAAAGCTTCCCGGTTCAGTGTCTTCTCTACAGTGTCGAGCTGATGCTCCATATATTCGACAAAAGCCTCGGCTTCCTCCGGAGAATAATGCTCGCTGTACTTGAAGCCGCGGTCGGCAAGGTCGTAGGCAATATAGTTGGTCTTCCACAACTTGTAGCCCTCAATGACACGAAGGTCTACAGCATGCCGTATCCACTGATACCTGTCATTCTTGTCGCACTTGGAGGCTGTCTCAATCTCCTCGGAAGTCAGACGAGTACCGATATTAAGATGTATGTTTCCTTTCTGCTGCTTGATGCCTGTAAGTATGCTGTGAAGATCCTCGCCAGGAGCCTTCACGTATTTCTGTGTCCTCGATATAAGCAGCTCCCGGGCTTTCAGCACATCGCACGGCTCATACTCATACGATATGCTCAACGGGATTATGTTAAGTTCCTCGAAATTCTGCCTGAAATCGGCAGTGCCGCTCATATCCAGCATCTTGAGAAGGCCCTGCTCGGTGATATCCTCCCCGTCCTTGGTCCTGCCCTGTCTCTGGGCCAGCCATATGGAGCTCTTCTGCTCCGTGATATTCAGACGTATATACTTGGACAGCAGCTGGGATGAAAGATACAGTTCACGCGCAGATATCCCGCGCACTACCTTTATCATCCTGTTGGACCGAATCAGGTATTCGATGAACTTGTTGGTGATCAGATTATCGCCTACGGCAATTTCGGTAAGCGGGAAGCCGTTCCTGTACAGCACAAGCTGCGTTATCGCCGGATCAAGGATTATGTCCCTATGGTTTGACAGGAACAGGCATTTCCTGTCCTTGTCGATATTGGTTATGCCGTCATAAGAAAAATTATGCGCAGTATGTTCGATCACCCAGTCAATGACCTTGGACATCACCATCACCTGGAAATCGTCAATACTCCTGACCTGCTTGAGGATATTCTGCAGATACTGGGGAGATTCCTCCGGGAAGAAATACTGCGACACTTCTGCAAGAACCGGATTTTCAGCCACGATATTCAGAGCCTTCACCGCCTCCTCGTCCGTATACGGGCTGATGCTCTCGAATTCTGATAAGTCTATCATAATGAAAAAATGAAACAATTAATAAGACAAAGTTAATATTAATTAACGTGAATCCGAAGGAATATTACATCTAATCACCCAGGGACTGCAACATGTCCGGTCCGTGCGCCACGCCCGAGCGGAACAATATCGAGCTGTCTCCATAGCTCAGGAACCTGAAACCGTGAGAGATAGCATGGTCGTAGATCGTCTTCCAGTCCCCGTCGACAAACGCCGATATAAGCAGGAGAAGTGTACTCTGCGGCTGATGGAAATTCGTCACAAGGATATCAACGATCCTGAATGTGAAGCCCGGGACAATGATGATGCGGGTGCTTGCCTTCAGCTCGTCAAGACCGTTTTCATCAAGCCAGTCCGCCAAAGCGCAGAGAGCTTCCGACGTAGTATAGCGGTATTCCCGTTCATACGGAGCCCACTGCTCCACATCTTCAGGATGCCCCTTCTCCATGCAGCTTACACCTATATAATATAGAGATTCCAATGTCCTGACAGAAGTGGTCCCCACGGCCACAACATGGCGCCCCGACGATGCAAGAGTACGTATCAGGGACTTTTTCACGACAAACGGCTCTCTGTGCATCCTGTGTCCGGATATGCAGTCTGACTTGACAGGAAGAAATGTCCCGGCGCCGACATGCAGGCACACCGTCTCCATGTCCACACCCTTTGCCCTGATCGCATCAAGCTCTCTGCCGGTAAAATGCAATCCGGCGGTCGGAGCGGCTACAGAACCCCTGTATCTTGCATACAATGTCTGGTAGCGCTCCGTATCAACAGCCTCCGATTCCCTGTCAAGATATGGGGGAATCGGCACGGTACCGCAGATTTCCAGTACTCGGGAGAAAGGCAGCCCTCCCTGCCATGAAAACTCCACGACAGACACCTCGCCGTCCCGCTCCACAAGTCCTGCTCTGAGTCCGAGTGCGGAAATTTCGATATCATTCTCAGGATTATACATGGACAGGAGCCCCGACTTCCATTTTTTCACATTGCCGACTATGCACTTCCAGCGACAGGATTCCGTAGCGGCGAAAATCATGTTGTACTCTGCCGGCTCCACCGGCTCCAGACAGAAAATTTCTATATGCGCCCCGGTCTCGCGCTGGAAATGAAGCCTCGCAGGCACGACCTTGGTATCATTGAAGACCATGATGGAATCTTCCGGGACAAGAGAAGGTATCTCACTGAAAACATGTTCGGAAACCTTCCCTCCGGAATATTCAAGAAGTCTGGAAGCGTCACGCTGAGGAAGAGGATACTTGGCGATCCTGTCGTCAGGCAGGCAGTAATCATAGTCTGAAATTCGTATTTCCGGTATCATAACAGTCGTCTATATTAATCCCGCAGGAAATCTGTTTTTCCACACGGGAGATGGTCGGCGCGAAAATACACAATTCTCGCGAATTTAGGAAGACGGAAAGAATTGCCGACACTGATTTACAAATGTAATTCAATAAAAATAACACAATCGACTACAAATGTAAATTATTATATCCGTTTTGGGCTCATGAAATTAATTTTTGTATATATTTTTCCACTATTAACAAATGTTACTCACAGCCAAACAAAAATCATAATTAATATACGCATAATCAATATTATACAGCGTTTGCCTAAAGTATGTATTTAGGTCAAGACACCCTCTCTGGCAGGAAATTGGCAAAAATCCGGAAAATTGAATGGATATTATAAGTTATAATTATTATAATCAATACAATATGAAAGTTATCTAAAGTAATGCTCCAATTATTTACATACTCTCCCCTATTCTTGTTAACAAATGTAATTTGATAAATGTTTACATTTGTCACCAAATTTCTTATTACATTTGTGAATAAATAGTATACAAAGATGAATCAGCGTTTGGAGCAATTTCTGGCTGCGGAAAACATCACCCAGGCTGCATTTGCAGACAAAATCAATGTCGCGCGTGCAAGTGTGTCCCACATTTTGTCCGGCAGGAACAAGCCGGGCTACGACTTCTTTGCAAGCCTGATCAGGAATTATCCTGCCCTGAACATCGAATGGCTGATCACTGGCAAGGGAAAGATGTACAAGTTCGACGGCAGGCAGGCCACGGCATCCGATGACACGGCACAGGAACACCCTTTCCCGGAGCCGGAGTTGTTCGGCACGGACTTCCAGGACTCCGGACAGAGGCATGCAGCTGCCGCAGAACCATCGGCGGAAGATGAGATGCAGCGCAAGCAGGACCCGGACACAGACCTTGAAGATATCCTTGCAGCAGGGGCGGTGCATGATGAAAGCGGCAGACAGAGGAAAGCAGTGCGTATCATCGTTTTCTACGACAACGGTACATTCGAGGAATTCGGTCCGCGCAGATAATATCTGTGATAACGTCAGTTCGACGAATTATTCTGTTCAATATCAGAGATTCCGTCGAACTGACGTTACGATTTCTTCGAAATCCCTTTCCTTTTTCGTGTCACCCCTCTTAAATTCTCCCCTGCGTAGGGGAGAACTTACGCCGGACTTCGTCCTCTATAGAGGTAATTCTATGAAATTCATTCCATTCATTTCATCGAATTCACGTTGTGATAATATCTGACGATAAAATATCGCCCGGCTGCGTGTATTTTCCGTCAGGGCGTATTATATTTGTGCGGAAAATAGAACCATCGGCCATGTACAAAAGAATAATACGACCTATATTATTCAGTTTCAATCCTGAAACTGCCCACAACCTTACATTGTTCGCATTGAGGATCCTGCGTTACATCCCTTTCGCCAGGGCTATCGTAAGGATGTCTTTCCGGAAAGAAGCCCCGGAACTGGAGAGAGAAGTTTTCGGACTGAAATTCAAGAATCCCGTCGGACTGGCAGGAGGACTTGACAAAAACGGAGAATTCTACAATGACCTTGCAAATTTCGGTTTCAGCTTCGTTGAAATAGGCTCTCTCACACCGGAGCCGCAGCCTGGAAATCCAAGGCCCCGGCTCTTCCGCGTGGTGAAGGACAGGGCCATCATCAACCGTATGGGCATCAACAACAAGGGGGTCAAGAATGCCGTAGGACAGCTGAAGAAGACCCGGCCCGAAGTCCTGGTGGCGGGCAACATATCCAAGAATACTTCGAGCATAAACGAGGATGCTGCCAAGGACTACGAATCCTGCTTCGCCCTGCTGTACGATTTCGTGGACATGTTCGTGATCAACATATCGTGCCCGAATGTAAGCGGACTATCAGAACTCCAGGACGTATCCTTCCTGTCGGACATAGTGGACAAGCTCCTTGACCTGAGGATGTACTTCGACGAATACCGTCCGGTACTTATCAAGGTGTCCCCAGACATCTCTCGGCAGCAGCTTGACGAGATCATAGATTATTCGCTGATGTCAGGAGTGGACGGTATCGTGGCAGGAAACACGACAAGGACGCGCGACGGACTCAGCCTTCCACAGGAAAAGATCGACGAAATAGGAAACGGCGGAATGTCAGGAGCGCCGCTCTTCTCCAAAAGCCTGTCTCTCGTGAAATACATAAGCGACAAATCCGGAGGCAAGCTTCCGATAATAGGAGTCGGCGGCATAATGTCCGGTGAACAGGCCATGCAGATGCTTGACGCAGGAGCCTCGCTCGTGGAGATATACAGCGGATTCATTTATGAAGGGCCGGCTCTGGTCAAAAGAATAAACAAACATATAGCAAAGACTTTACGGGAAAGAAAGATATGACAGAAGCAAGTATTTGCACCATAGGGGACGAAATCCTTATCGGGCAGGTCGTGGACACGAATTCAGCCGGCATAGCCAAGGAACTCGGCAAGGCCGGGATAATGGTGAGAGAAATGGTATCTGTAGGTGACGAGCATCAGGCCATCTGCGACACTCTCAATTCCGCACTGGCCAAAAGCGATATTGTGATAGTCACCGGGGGGCTCGGACCGACCAAGGACGATGTCACCAAGAAGGTAATATACGAGCTGTCGGGAAGCACAGGCTACGTGACTGACAGCAGGCAGCTGGACATAATCCACCGGATACTGGCGTCCAGGGGGCTCGATGTGCTGGGGAGGAACAGGCAGCAGGCATCAGTTCCTGACGGATGCCGTGTGATACCGAACAGGCTCGGCACCGCACCGGTCATGGCCGTAACCTTCCCGGAAGAGAGATACGGGCACAAAGCAGCGCTTTATTCGCTTCCTGGCGTTCCATTCGAGGCGCTCGGAGCCATGGATGACGTGATAAGCGACATAAGGTCATCCTTCAGCCTGTCGGAGATACGGCACAAGACCATCATGACATACGGAATAGCGGAATCCGCCCTTGCGGAGAGAATCTCCGGATGGGAATCCGCCCTGCCTCCGTGCGTCAGACTCGCCTACCTCCCTGATCCTCTCAAGGGAGTGGCCTTGAGAATGTCTGTCTATGGCAATGCTGACAATGCCGATGAAATATTCGCCAGGGAGACTGCCGGACTCCGGGCCATACTTGGAGATGCCATATACGCTGAAGAAGAGAAAACTCTCCAGCAGGTCACAGGAGAACTGCTGAAAACATCAGGCAAGACGGTCAGTACGGCAGAGTCCTGCACAGGCGGAATGATAGCCTCGCTCATAGCATCTGTCCCCGGAGCATCGGAATACTTCAAGGGAAGTGTGGTCTCATATGCAGTCGAGGTCAAGGAAAACGTCCTCGGTGTCCCGGAAAGCATAGTCTCCGGGTACGGTGTCGTAAGCGCAGAATGCGTTGCTGCCATGGCTGAAGGTGTAAGACGGCTGACAGGTACAGACTTCTCTGTAGCGACATCCGGGATTGCCGGTCCGGGAGGCGGTACGGAGGAGGCTCCGGTAGGTACGGTATGGGTCGGGGTCAGCTCCGGAAACAGGACTGAAACCATGAAATTCAGTTTCAGAAATGACAGAATCCGCAATATGGAGCGCTTCGCCGCTTCTGCGCTCGATGCTTTGAGAAAATTTATTATTTCCGAGATAAATTACTGTAAATAAACACATATAACAAAAATGTTTTCTATTATAACATTTTTGTTATATGATTTTTCCGTCGTTTTTCGATGTGAAAAGCGCATTTTCCAGGCAGGAGGAATGCAGGACAGTGCCGGCGGTGGACAACGACTCAGCGAAGAAGGTCAAGGAAATTCTGTCCGGCGATTCTGCTGATATCGTCTTCACTGTATCCCCTGTTTCTCAGTTCGTCCAGAACAAGGCAGAAATGAGATATGTCTTCCATCCCGGCAGGAGTCACGGCTATCCCGTCGAAGTCCGAACCCAGTCCGACATGTCTGACTCCGGCGATCGACACAGCATGGTCGACATGGTCGGCGATGACCTTGTATGAAGGCCTGTCAAGCTCCGACAGACGGTCAAGTACAGCATACCAGGCTGCGCGCCTGGCCGGGTCGGCCGGGTCTCTGATGAAGTCTTCTTCCACAGCATCACCCCATTTCTCTATCCCGGATGCTTCAAGACGTGCTGCAAAGCTGTCGTCCAGGAACACAGGATAAAAGTTTATCTGCATGACGCCACCCTTTTCTGCCAGGGCCCTTATCATGTCATCCGTAAGATTCCTCTTGTGATCTGCCAGTGCACGGCAGCATGAATGCGTGGCTACGACAGGGGCATCGGAGCACTCCAGGACATCGTAGAACGCGGCATCCGACATGTGCGACACATCCACAAGCATACCGGTCCGGTTCATTTCTGCGACCACTTCCCTTCCGAACGGGCTCAGACCGCCCCATCTCGGCTTTGCCGGAGCTGAAGAATCGCATATCTCGTTGTGGTCTGAATGTGTCAGTGTCATATATCTGACTCCAGCCCTGCGGAACATGCGGAGAAGCGGGAGGGATTTCTGTATGGCAGAGCCGTTTTCAAGTCCGAGAAAGACTGCAATAAGCCCATTGGCCCTGGCTTCCAGCGCCCCGGCCTTGTCTGTCACAAGCACGGCCTTGTCCTTGTTGGCTTCAAGGGTATCCTGGACGTCGGCAAGAAGCTCCATGGCATAGGAGGTGGCTTCTGCCGGCTTCAGGGACGGCGGGACATACAGAGCGAAGAAAGCTCCGTCCACGCCCCCTTTCTTCATCTTGGGGAAGTCCACCTGGGCATGGTCGTTCCACACTCCGAGATTCCGAAGCCTGTGTATCTGCGAAGGGGTGTCGCAATGGGAATCGAGTACGAACATGTCTGCGGCCTATTTTTTCCGCTGGCGGACAGCCTCGTACAGGACTACGGAGGCCGCTGCTGATACATTCAGCGAAGAAATTTCCCCGGACATGGGTATCGCCACCTTGTCATCTGCAAGGTCCAGCATCCCCTGCGAGATGCCTTTCCCCTCAGACCCCATGATGAAGGCGCAAGGCCCTGTCATGTCGGCGTCATATATCAGGCGGGACACTTTCTCGGTGACGGCTATGATCCTAAAGCCGCACTGCTTCATATAGTACACTGCCATCTTCAGATTCGGCACCTTGGATACGGAGAGCCTCATAAGCGCTCCAGCAGAAGCCTTGACGGCATCTGCATTGATGGCTGCACCGCCCTTGGCAGGGACTATTATGCCGCTTCCACCGGCACATTCAAGGGTCCTTGCGATGGCACCGAGATTCCGCACGTCGCTCACCCCGTCAAGAATCACGATGACCGGGTCAGTGCCTGTGGACAATGATGTATCGATAAGTTCCTCATACGGCACGTAGTCTATCCCGGAGATATAGGCAAGCACTCCCTGGTGCGCACCGCGTACCACTTTGTTGAGCCGCTCAACAGGCACGAACTGGAAGGGAATGGACTCATTTCTGAGAAGCTCCATCAGCTCCCTGAATTGCGGTCCTTCGATACCTTGTCTGAAAAGGACCTTGTCCAACTTCCTGCCGGCTTTCACGGCTTCGGTCACCGGGTGGATCCCGAAGAGATACTGTGTCTGCTGCTCTTCCATAATTCTCTGTTTAATGTCTATATTATCAGCTGATCTGCTCAATGAGTCTCCCCCATTCTTCAGTCTTGGCGTCAAGATCCCTCTTAAGCTCCAGATACTGTCTTGTCAGTTCCATTATGTCATCGGACGGACCTGGCGAAGCAAGGACCTGCTCTATCTCCTTCATCCTGGTCTCAAGCTCTTCTATCCCCTTCTCAAGGAAAGCGATCCTGTTCCTGACCTTCCGTTCTTCCCTGGATATGAATTTCCTCTGCTGGAATTCCTCCCGGGAAGCCGTCACGGTCTCCGGAGCGTTTTTCCGGGACTCCCGCTGCGGAGCCGGCTCTGCCTTGCGTTCCAGCTCATTGAGACTTTCCAGCCTGCGTTTCCTCAGGAATTCCTCCACGCCGCCCAGATGTTCGGTGACCTTGCCGTCCCTGAATTCATAGAGCTTGTCCACCAGTCCGTCAAGGAAGTCCCTGTCATGCGAGACAATGAGCAATGTCCCGTCATAGGCCTTCAACGCCTGCTTGAGTATATCCTTGGACCTTATGTCCATGTGGTTCGTCGGTTCGTCCAGGGCAAGAAGGTTGTACGGTTTGAGCATAAGCTTGGCCATGGCCAGGCGGGCACGTTCCCCACCGCTGAGCACGGCCACCTTCTTGTCAATATCCTCTCCCTTGAAAAGGAATGCGGCAAGGATGTCCCTGAGCTTTGTCCTGATATCGCCCACTGCAATCCTGTCGAGCGTACCATACACGGTATCCTCCTTGTCGAGTATGTCTTCCTGGTTCTGGGCATAATAGCCTATGCTGACATTGTACCCCGTCTTCGCCTCTCCTGCAAGCGGCTCAAGTTCTCCTGTCACAGCTCGCATCAGAGTCGTCTTTCCCTCACCGTTACGGCCTACAAGGGCCACTTTCTCCCCTCTTCTGATTTCAATGTCGGCATCGGAAAACACGACCTTGTTCCCATGTCCGTCAGCCGCCGGATAGCCGAGAGAAAGCCCGGACGCACGGAAAACGACATCTCCGGAACGCGGTGCAGGCGGGAATTTCACGGACAATGCCGAATTGTCCTCCATATCGACGTCTATCCTTTCCAGCTTGTCAAGTTGCTTGATCCTGGACTGGACCTGGTTGGATTTTGTCGGCTTGTAGCGGAAGCGTTCTATGAACTCTTCCGTCTTCTCTATCATCCTCTGCTGGTTCAGATAGGCGGCCTTCTGCTGCGCGATACGTTCTTTCCGGAGTTCCTGATATCTGCTGTAGGGCACCTTGTAGTCATGTATGTGCCCGAGCATGATCTCCACCGTCCTGTCCGTTACATTGTCCAGGAACTTCCTGTCATGGGAGATAAGGACAATGGAGCCTTTGTATGCCTTGAGATAGTCCTCAAGCCATTCTATGGATTCTATGTCAAGGTGGTTGGTAGGCTCGTCAAGCAGCAGCACATCCGGCTTGGAAAGAAGGATCTTGGCCAGTTCTATACGCATGTTCCAGCCCTGGCTGAATGTCTCTGTCGGTCTGGAAAGCTCTTCCGGACGGAATCCGAGCCCTGTCAGGGTCTTGCGGGCCATAACCTCCGGAGCTTCTGCCTTCGTGTATGCAAGGCGGTCATTGACATCGTTCATCCGCTCTATGAGCCTGGAATATTCGTCAGAACTGTAGTCGTCCCTGCCGGCCAGCTGGTCCATGATGTCCTCCAGCTCGTGCTCCATGGAGAATATCTCGGAGAAGGCTGTCATGGCCTCATCCAGGACACTCTTCCCCTTATGGTGTTCCATTATCTGCGGCAGATATCCCACACGAAGCTCCGAAGGCATCTCTATCCTGCCGGACGTAGGCTTCTGAAGACCGCAGATCAGCTTGAGAATTGTGGACTTGCCGGCACCGTTCTTCCCGACAAGGCCTATCTTGTCATTGTCACTGATATGGAAACTTATGTTGTCAAGCAGGGTAAAGCCCCCGTATGCCACTGTCAATGAATTGATTGAAATCATAGATTGTCTCCTATGACCTTAGCCAGTTTCTGCGGACAGCGTACAGGATGCCTTGTCACGGAATCTATGAACCCGAGTACGACCTTGCCTGTACAGAGCAGCACTCCGTCCTGGTTGTATATTTCGGAATCGACCTCAAGTTTGGCCATCGGAACCTTGCCGATGCGCGATACTATCCTGATGGTGTCCCCCATCCTGGCCGGAATCTTATAATGCGCTTCCACGGACACGACAGGAAGCATCACTCCTTCCTGCTCTATCACCTCTATCGGAAGTCCGTATTTCTGCATCATGTCGGACCTGCCGCATTCAAAGTAGCGGATGTAATTGGAATGATGGACAATGCCCATCTGGTCGGTCTCGTAATACCTTACTGCCAGTTCTAATTCTGCCTGCATAAACGAATGATATGACTTAAATTTCCGTCATTCCCCCTTCAGAGCCTTCAGAGAAGCTTCAGCAGCCGCAATCTTGGCAAGAGAATCCGCTTCCTTCTTCCGTTCCATTGCCACCACCTTTTCAGGGGCGCTGTTCACGAACTTCTCGTTGGAAAGCTTCTTCCTCACCGTTTCAAGGAACTTCTCCTGATATGCTATGACAGCTTCAAGACGGGCGATTTCCTCCGCAGTGTCCACCATGCCTGCCAGAGGCACGAAGAACTCGCTGGTCTTCACCATGAATGAAACTCCGGATGCCGTGTCACCGAAAGAATCCGTGACGGTCACCTTCACATTGGCAAGCTTCTCTATGACAGGAAGCACCTCTGTCGGGAAACCTGTCCGGACTTTCAGTTCCAGTGTCTCCTTGAGAGATATGTTCTTCTGCTGACGGATATTCCTGACACCGGCGATGGCCTCGCATGCATTTCCGAAATTCTCTATCAGCACACTGTCATACGCACCCGCCGAAGGATAGCGCTGGAGCATGATGGTCTCCCCTTCCTGCCTGTCTGCCATTGCATGCCACAGCTCCTCGGTAATGAAAGGCATCACAGGGTGTATCATCTTGAGGAGTGCCTCGAAGAACTCTTCCGATGCCTCCAGGGTCTTTCTGTCAATGCCGGTATTGTACGCAGGCTTGACTGCCTCCAGATACCATGAGCAGAAGTCATCCCAGAAGAGCTTGTAAATGGCCATCAGGGCATCGGAAATCCTGAACTTGGAGAAATGATCCTCTACCAGGGCGACCGTCTCGTGCAGTTTGTTCCTGAACCACTTCACCGCCACTGCAGAAGCCTCAGGCTGCACGGCATCCCCGTCTGTCTTCCATCCGGAAATCAGCCTGTACGCATTCCATATCTTGTTGCAGAAATTCCTTCCCTGCTCAATCTGCGCCTCGTCATACAGGATGTCATTCCCGGCAGAAGAGCAGAGCAGCATCCCGAGACGAACCGCATCGGCCCCGTATTTCGCGATAAGGTCAAGCGGGTCCGGAGAATTGCCGAGCGTCTTGGACATTTTCCTGCCGAGCTTGTCCCTGACAATACCTGTAAGATAAACATTCCGGAACGGCACGTCGTGCATGAACTCATTGCCCGCCATAATCATCCTGGCCACCCAGAAAAAGAGGATGTCAGGCCCGGTGACAAGGTCGCTTGTAGGGTAATAGTATGCAAGGTCCTTTCCAGGCTTGTGGTCAGGATGTCCCGGCATTTCCGGATCGAATACGGATATTGGCCAGAGCCATGAAGAGAACCATGTGTCAAGCACATCCTCGTCCTGCCTCAGATCCTCTGCGGTGACAGCCGGATTGATCTTCCGCGCAGCCTCAAGGGCGGCCTCGGGTGTAGGCTCCACCACAAATGACCCGTCCGGAAGATAATATGCAGGAATCCTCTGCCCCCACCAGAGCTGGCGGGAGATGCACCAGTCCCTTACATTCTCCATCCAGTGCCTGTAAGTATTCCTGTATTTGTCCGGAATCAGCTTCACCTTGCCGCTTTCCACAGATTCAAGCGCCTCTCTGGCGAGGTCATCCATCTTCAGGAACCACTGCATGGAGAGCCTCGGCTCTATCACGGCATTTGTCCTTTCGGAATACCCTACCGGAGATGTATAGTCCTCCACCTTCTCAAGATTGCCGGCTTCACGAAGCATCCCCTCTATCTTGTGGCGTGCGTCGAACCGGTCTTCACCTACCAGGATCAATGCCTTTTCGTTCAGGCGGCCATGGTCATCGATAATATCAAGCACCGGGAGATTGTGTCTCAGCCCGATCTCGTAGTCATTCACGTCATGGGCCGGCGTCACCTTGAGGCATCCGGTACCGAAGCCCATTTCGACGTAACTATCTTCGATGACAGGTATTTCCTTATTAATCAATGGAATAAGTACTTTCTTCCCCTTAAGCCAGTGATATCTTTCATCTTCAGGGTTGATACAGATAGCAGCATCTGCCATGATGGTCTCGGGACGCGTCGTGGCAATGATTATGTACTTGTCCGTCGGATTTCCGTTCCCGTCCGAGATGAAATACCTCAGGTGATAGAACTTGCTGACAGTATCCCTGTGGATTACCTCTTCGTCGCTTACTGCCGTGTGGCCGACCGGATCCCAGTTCACCATCCTTATTCCGCGGTAGATGTAACCTTTCCTGTAGAAATATACGAAGGTGTTGATGACAGCCTCGCTCATGTCCGGGTCCATGGTGAATTTCGTCCTGTCCCAGTCACATGACGCCCCGAGCTTCCGGAGCTGGCTGAGTATTATGCCGCCATGCTTTTCTTTCCACTCCCATGCATATTTGAGGAATTCTCCGCGTGTCAGACTCTCCTTCTCTATGCCTTCCGACTTCAGCTTCGCCACGACCTTGTTCTCGGTGGCGATGGACGCATGGTCAGTACCGGGGATCCAGCAGGCGTTCTTGCCGTCCATGCGTGCCTTCCTGATCAGGACATCGTTCAACGTATTGTTCAGGACATGCCCCATGTGCAGTATACCTGTGACATTGGGTGGAGGTATGACTATCGTATAAGGTTCCCGCTCATCCGGCTCTGAATGGAAAAACTTGTGTTCCAGCCAGTAAGCGTACCATTTGTCTTCGGTCGCAGAAGGATTGTACTTTGCGGATAGTTCCATAATAATTATCTGTTTTTCAATAAATCGTGCAAAGATAGCAAGATTTTTCAGACTTCTGAGATAAATTTTTTCAGATGCCGGTAGACTTCGAACACCGGGAATCCCATGATGGTATAGAATGAACCGGTAATGGATTCTATGCCGACATACCCTATCCATTCCTGGACAGCATAGGCCCCGGCCTTGTCATAAGGCCTGTATGTGTCAATGTAATAATCGATTTCAGCATCTTCGAGATCCCGGAACTGCACAACGGCAGTGTCGGAAAAGGTCTCTTCCGCACATGCCGAACGCAGCGTCACGGCAGTCACGACCTCATGTCTTCGTCCTGAAAGCTTCTTCAGCATCCGCACAGCGTCTTCCCTGTCCGAGGGCTTGCCCATGACTTCGTCGCCGCATATTACGACAGTGTCGGACGTGATAAGTATTTCATTGGACTCCAGTGGCCTGTGGAAGCCGTGTGACTTGCCGGCCGACATCATTGCCGGGATGGAATGAAGCGGACGGATATGCAGGAAATCCTCTTTGAAACTGTTTCCCGTATCCACCTCGAATTCCACGTCCAGACCTTTCAGCAGCTCCTTCCGTCTCGGTGAAGCGCTGCCGAGAATGATATGTATGTCTTCGGGATTCATTGCCGGTGTGTTTCAGAATTTCTCCTTGTACAGGGCAACGTCAAGCTGCCACCTGCCATGGAGCTTCAAAACTGTCTCCACTGTATTCCTCACGCATCCCCGGCCGCCAGGATAAGGCGACACATAGTCCGCGCTTTCAATGGCCTCTGCCACAGCGTCTGACGGAGCCACCCCGCAGCCGCATTTCAGCATGACAGGTACATCCGGCATATCGTCGCCGAAATACATGACATCCTCCGGGGCAAGCCCGTAGCGCGAGCAGAAATCATCGAAATCCTCGATCTTGTCCCTTGAGCCGAGATATACATCTTCCGCCTTCACCCCGCAAGTGAGAAACCTCTTCCTTATGCTTTCAGAACGCCCGCCGGTGATGATGGCCACCGGGTATCCTGCCATCGAGGCCATCCTGAGACCGAAACCGTCCTTGGAATCAAATGTCCTGAACAGCTCTCCATCCAGATTGGCGAGGATGCCGCCATTAGTGAGCACCCCGTCCACATCGAAGGCAAAGGCCTTTATTTTCCTGAAAAGTTCTTCCTGATGTTTGTCTGTGTTTTTTTCCATATACCGAGCCTGGAATGTCCGACAATATATTGAGCTATACCTGATAAACGGCTATGACATGCTGCCGCCCTGCGGCCCGTGCCCGCCTCCGAAAGGTACCGTGATCTTGGGCTGCATCTCGGCAGCGAACTTGATCTGGCCGAACTGGCTCTCGTATTTCATGATATTGTCCTGAAGGGCAAGCATCAGCCTTTTGGCGGTCTCCGGAGTCATTATCACCCGGCTCACGACCTCCGGCTTGGCATATCCCGGAAGGTTGGATACGAAATCCACCACAAATTCCGTAGGCGAATGGACTATCAGTGCAAGGTTCGAATAGGATCCCCTCGCCACGTCCGGCTTGATCTCTATGCTGATCTGGGCATTTTTCTTATTGTTCTGGTCTTCCATGATTATGATTTTTAGCGTATCCTGCAAATTTACGAATATTTAACGACCAAAAAAGATTCCGAGAAATTATTTACTTCTATATTTGTACTGCCCTATCCGGGCCGCACGGGCACGGGAGATTGTTTTTTCCGGTTTGCCCAGACCCGGCATCCATTTGTTTTTTGATAATAATAACGTGAATTCGATGAAATGAATGAAATGAATTTCAGAGAATTACCTCTATAGAGGACGAAGTCCGGCGTAAGGA
>CALVDP010000052.1 GCA_944326315.1 uncultured Bacteroidales bacterium | reverse complement strand
TTCGAAGAAATCGTAACGTCAGTTCGACGGAATCTCTGATATTGAACAGAATAATTCGTCGAACTGACGTTAAATAAAGAGGGATGGATTTATGGAAAAGATAGACAAGATAGAATCGACGGCGGTACTTGTACCTGTCGACAATATTGATACGGACCAGATCATTCCGGCGAGGTTCCTCAAGACTACGGTAAGGGAAGGCTTCGGGGAGAAGCTTTTTTATGACTGGCGTTTCAATGCGGACGGCACTCCGGCTGCAGGGAATCCTCTGTCCGGCCAGAAAGGCATCATACTGGTGGCTGGAAACAATTTCGGATGCGGGTCAAGCCGGGAACACGCGGCATGGGCCCTTCATGATGCAGGATTCCGTGCTGTGGTGTCATCCTCTTTCGCCGACATATTCAGGAACAATGCCCTGAACAATTGCCTGCTTCCGGTGCAGGTCCCGGACAAGTACCTGGAAGAGCTTACGGCCGTATTGAGGAAAGACCCGTCCGCAGTAGTGAAGATAGACCTGGCTGCCCGGACGATTTCCGCACCGGGCGCGGGGGAATGCAGTTTCGCGATCAACGGGTACAAGCGGGAATGTCTGATGAAGGGGTATTCCGATATCGACTACCTGCTTTCGGACAAGGAAGCAATATATGAATATGAAAAGTCACACGATGATGTGTCAAAATGCAAGTATTGAGATACATCGCCATCTGACAGGAAGATAACGAAATGAAAAAGACGATAGCTGTACTTCCGGGTGACGGGATAGGCCCGGAAATCATAAGACAGGCGGTAAAGGTACTTGATGCCGTCGCCGGAAAATATCACCACACTTTCGAATACAGGTACGCCGATGTCGGCGCCTGTGCCATAGCCAGGACCGGAGATCCGTATCCGCAGGCTACGCACGAGGTCTGCATGACTTCCGACTCCGTGCTCTTCGGAGCCATAGGGGATCCTGCCTACGACAACAATCCCGCAGCCAAGGTCAGGCCTGAACAGGGGCTGCTCGCAATGCGCAAGGCTCTGGGCCTGTTCGCCAACATCAGGCCGGTGAAGCCGTATCCGTCTCTGCTTTCCGCCTCCCCGCTCAAGGACAATATAGTGGACGGGGCGGACTTCGTAGTAGTGAGGGAGCTTACCGGCGGCATGTATTTCGGTGAGCCCCGCGGCCGCAATGAAGCCGGAGACAAGGCGTTCGACACCTGTGTCTATTCAAGGGAAGAGATCGGCAGGGTGACCGATGTCGCATTTGCCTATGCTGCAAGGAGGCGGGGACGCGTGACCCTTGTGGACAAGGCCAATGTCCTGGCGACTTCCAGACTCTGGAGGGAGACCGTGAAGGATGTCCATGCCCGGAAATATGCTGACATGCAGCTGGACTTCCTCTTCGTGGACAATGCCGCCATGAAAATGGTGTCGAATCCGCGTGACTTCGACGTGATCCTGACGGAAAACATGTTCGGGGACATCCTGAGTGACCTGGCCGGAGTCATCAACGGCTCGATCGGCCTGCTTCCTTCCGCTTCCTGCGGGGCGGAGCGGAGCCTGTATGAGCCTATCCACGGCTCGTTCCCTCAGGCGGCCGGGAAGAACATCGCAAATCCTGTGGCCACTATCCTGTCTGCCGCCATGATGCTTGAAGACGCATTCGGCGCGGTCGAGGAGGGCGCGGCTGTCAGACGTGCATGCGAGGCTGCCATAGCTTCGGGTGCATGCACCCCGGACATCATACCAGGCAGCAGCTACGGCACTGAGGAGACCGGAGATTTCATAGCCGGCAGGATATTGTCGGAATAGCTGTCCCGGCATGCAGAGGCTGGAGACAATGCCTCCTGCGGATTTTTCCCGCGGATTTTTTCGGGAAATGTTGGTTTTTTAGAAATAATTGTCTTAAATTTGATGTCAGACAAGGAAAACTGATTTCAGGATATGATAGCAAACGGAAATATATCAGTCATTATTTCCCTATTGGTGGTGGTCATTGTGGTCATCTCCGAGTTGCTTGTATAATATCCAGAAATCCTTCAGGTATATATTGAGTTCGCTTGCCTGCTGGCTGGATCCCGCAGGCAAGCGATTTTTTTTGCCCGTATATGAAAGAACTTAGAAGTAACAAAAGCACGTCCGGCAGGAAAATGGCCGGAGCAAGAGGCCTCTGGAGAGCCAACGGCATGAAGGAGGAGCAGATCGGCAAGCCTGTGATTGCCATCGTGAATTCTTTTACACAGTTCGTCCCCGGACATGTCCATCTGCATGAGATCGGACAGGAGATCAGACGGAGGATAGAAGCCGCCGGATGTTTCGCGGCCGAGTTCGACACTATCGCCATTGATGACGGGATAGCCATGGGGCATGACGGCATGCTGTATTCACTTCCCTCACGCGACCTGATTGCAGACAGCGTGGAATACATGTGCAATGCCCATTGCGCCGATGCCATGATCTGCATCTCGAACTGCGACAAGGTGACGCCCGGAATGCTGATGGCAGCGATGCGTCTGAACATCCCTGCCGTATTCGTCTCCGGGGGCCCTATGGAAGCCGGAAGGGTCGGGGACAAGGACTATGACCTGATAGACATCATGGTGAAGGGTGCGGATTCTGCGGTGTCTGACGTGGAACTGGCTGAACTGGAGAGAATGGGATGCCCGACATGCGGCTGCTGCTCCGGGATGTTTACGGCCAATTCGATGAATTGTCTTTCCGAGGCACTCGGTCTCGCCCCTGCAGGCAACGGTACAGTCCTGTCCACCCACAGGGAGCGCAGGGAACTGTTCATGCGCGGGGCTGACCTGATAGTGAAGAATACGATGGCCTTTTATTATGAGGATGACGAATCCGTGCTGCCACGCAGTATCGCATCCAGGCAGGCATTCATGAACGCGATGTCCCTTGACATAGCCATGGGCGGGTCCACCAATACAGTCCTGCATCTGCTTGCCATAGCGAATGAGGCCGGTGTGGATTTCAGCATGAAGGACATAGATGCATTGTCCAGGAGAATCCCGGTGCTGTGCAAGGTCGCCCCGAACAGCGGCTACCACATTCAGGATGTCAACAGGGCCGGAGGCGTGATGGGCATACTCGGCGAGCTTGACCGCGGCGGCTTCATTGATACCGGTACATCAAGGGTGGATTATCCGACACTTGCATCGGCCATAGCCGCCAATGACATCATGAGTCCGTCAGTCTCTCCGGAATCCGTAAGGAAATACCTGGCCGCGCCATCCTGGAGACGTACTTCTGTCCTCGGCGAATGCAACGACTTCTACAGTGAGCCGGATACGGACCGGACATCAGGCTGCATACGAGACATACGGCATGCCTATTCCATGGACGGAGGTCTTGCCGTGCTCTACGGCAACATAGCGGAGGACGGCTGTATCGTCAAGACGGCCGGTGTGGATGAGAGCATCCTGAAATTCAGGGGTCCCGCGAAGGTATTCGAATCACAGGAAGAGGCTTGCGAGGGCATCCTTGGAGGAAAGGTCAGGGCAGGCGACGTGGTAGTCATCTCGTATGAAGGCCCCAAGGGCGGCCCCGGCATGCAGGAAATGCTTTATCCTACATCTTACATCAAGAGCCGGCATCTGGGCAAGGAATGCGCCCTCATTACGGACGGACGTTTCAGCGGAGGCACTTCAGGCCTGTCGATAGGCCATATATCCCCGGAAGCTGCCTCGGGCGGGAATGTCGGACTGCTCAGGGACGGCGACATGATATCTATAGACATCCCGGCCCGCACCATCCGGGCTGAAGTCACGGACGAAGAGTTTGAGGCAAGGCGGGCGGAAGAGATGTCAAGGGGCGTGGAGGCATTCACCCCTCATGCACGCCGACGGACTGTCTCAAAGGCTCTCAAGGCATACGCCAGCCTTGTTTCTTCAGCCGACAAGGGCGCTGTAAGGATAGTGGATTGAACAACAAAAGACGGACTTGCTTATAATGGATACGGAAAACAACACACTTGTTTCAGGCTCGGAAGCACTGTTGCGGGCCTTGATTCGGGAAGGTACCGATACTGTATTCGGATACCCCGGAGGAGCCATCATGCCTGTCTATGACGCATTGATGGACCACATGGATGAAATTGAGCACATACTGGTGAGGCATGAACAGGCGGCCACACATGCTGCAGAAGGCTATGCCAGGGCTTCAGGAAAGCCTGGAGTGTGCCTGGTGACGGGCGGCCCGGGAGCTACCAACACACTCACCGGCATAGCTGACGCCATGCTGGACAGCACTCCCATAATAGTGATAGCCGGCCAGATAGCGGCGGCAATGATAGGGACAGATGCATTCCAGGAAGTGGACTTCACATGCGTTACCCAGCCGATATGCAAGTGGAGCTATCAGATCAATTCCCCTGACGAGATCAGCTCTGTGGTGGCAAGGGCATTTTTCGTGGCCAGGAGCGGACGGCCCGGCCCTGTCGTCCTGAGCATCACCAAGGATGCGCAGGTGGGCATGACCCGTTATGTCCCGGAACGGGTCTCCTATATCAGGAGCTATGACCATGACCCGGAAATCGACATTACAAGAATACGGGAGGCAGCCGCTGCAATCAATGCCGCAAAGCGGCCTTTCGTCCTTGCAGGACACGGAATAGAGCTCGGGGGCGCGCAGGAGGAGTTCAGGATGTTCGTTGAGAAGGGAGGCCTGCCTTTCGGATGCACGCTTATGGGACTCTCTGTCCTTCCATCTTCCCATCCGCTCAACAAGGGGATGCTCGGCATGCACGGCAATCTCTGCAACAACATCAAGACCAACGAGTGCGATGTCCTGATAGCAGTCGGGATGCGCTTCGATGACAGGGTCACCGGGGATGTGTCCACATATGCAAGACAGGCCAAGGTCATACACCTTGACATCGATCCGGCGGAAATCGGCAAGAATGTCCGTGCCGATATACCGGTACTCGGCGACTGCAGGAAATCCCTGTCAATGCTTACCGAACGCCTCGTGAAGACAGACAGGTCGGCATGGACGGAAAGTTTCAGGAAATACCAGGACGAAGAATATGACAGGGTCATCAGCAAGGAACTGTACCCCGGAGAAGGACCTCTGAACATGGGCGAAGTGGTCAATGCCGTGAGCGAGGCTACAGGCCACAAGGCCATACTTGTGACCGATGTAGGCCAGAACCAGATGATGGCGGCGCGCTATTTCAGGTTCACTGAGCGGCTTAGCATCATCACTTCCGGAGGCATGGGGACCATGGGTTTTGCCGTGCCTGCTGGAATAGGAGCCTGCTATGCCAGACCTGACAGGACGGTGTGTGTCTTCATGGGTGACGGCGGCCTGCAGATGACAATGGAGGAATTCGGTACCATCATGGAGCACAGGATTCCGGTGAAAATGATATTGCTGAACAACAATTACCTCGGCAACGTAAGACAGTGGCAGCAGCTCTTCTACGACAGGCGTTATTCGTTCACTCATCTGGCGAATCCTGATTTCCAGATACTTGCATCTGCCTATTCCATACCTTCGCGCAGGGTGACATGCCGGGAGGATCTTGAGGATGCCGTCTCGGAAATGCTGGCCTCCGATGGACCGTTCTTCCTTGAAGCCTGCGTGGCCGAGGAAGGCAACGTGATGCCGATGGTCCCTCCTGGACGGTCTATTGACGAAATGATGATGGAATGTTGATGGAATGATGACGAAATGTTGATGGAATGTTGATTTTCAGCCATGGAAGAGAACAGATTATATACGATAATAGTGCATTCGGAGAATTTCTCCGGCATCCTGAACCAGGTGGCGGCAGTGTTCACCCGTCTTCAGGTGAATATAGAGAGTCTGAACGTGTCCGCATCGTCCATGAAGGATGTGCACAAGTTCACGATAACATGCAATACATCCGCCAAGAATATCGACAAGATACTCAAGCAGATAAACAAGAAACTCGATGTCATCAACGCATCTTGCTACACCGATGACGAGATATTCCAGAGCGAGATAGCCATGTTCAAGATATCCACGGACGAGTTCCAGAACTGGGAAGACACAAGCCGCCTTCTGAGAGGCTACAATACCCATATCGTGGAGATAACTCCGGACTATCTTGTCGTGGAGCTGGCAGGGTCGAGCGAAGCGATAAATTCACTGTACAGGGAGTTGGACGAGATCAACTGTGTCCGTCAGTTCGTACGGTCCGGCAGGGTGGCGGTCACCGCGTCCACTCTGGAGCCGGTAAGCAGCCTCCTTTCCAGAAGGGACAAGAGATATTGTTCCAGGAGAAATCCCTGACGGGACCTTTCCCGGCGCGAGGAATACGTTTTGTCAACATGTATTAATCAATCAATAACAACGCGGCACGGCCGCACAATGTAAAACGAATTATGGCAAAAATGAATTTCGGCGGAGTCGAGGAGAATGTAGTGACCCGCTCAGAGTTCCCTCTTGAAAAGGCGAGGGAAGTGTTGAAGAATGAGACAATCGCAGTACTCGGATACGGAGTCCAGGGACCGGGGCAGTCCTTGAACCTGAAGGACAACGGCTTCAATGTCATTGTCGGACAGAGAAAGGGCTCGAAAAGCTGGGACAGGGCTGTCGAGGACGGCTGGGTGCCGGGTGAGACCTTGTTTGACATCGAGGAAGCCTGCGAGAAGGGGACGATCATAGAATATCTGCTTTCCGATGCGGGACAGATTTCAGTGTGGCCTTCAGTGAAGAAGCACCTGACAGCAGGGAAGGCTCTGTATTTCTCTCACGGTTTCGGCATTACGTACAATGACCAGACTGGCATAGTGCCTCCGGCCGATGTGGATGTCATACTTGTCGCCCCCAAGGGGTCCGGGACTTCTCTCCGCAGGCTTTTCCTTCAGGGCAAGGGTATCAATTCTTCATATGCCATCTGGCAGGACGCCACAGGCAAGGCATACGAAAGGGTCATCGCCCTTGGAGTAGGTGTCGGCTCCGGCTATCTGTTCGAAACGACATTCAAGAGGGAAGTGTACTCCGACCTTACCGGTGAAAGGGGAACGCTTATGGGTGCCATCCAGGGCATTTTCGCCGCCCAGTATCAGGTGCTCCGCGAGAACGGGCATACGCCTTCCGAGGCTTTCAACGAGACTGTCGAGGAACTCAGCCAGAGCCTCATGCCTCTGATAGCGGAGAACGGTATGGACTGGATGTACGCCAATTGTTCCACTACGGCACAGCGCGGCGCCCTTGACTGGTGGAAGAAATTCCGTGACGCTACACTCCCTGTATTCAACGAACTGTATGAGAGTGTCAGGACAGGCAACGAGGCAAGGATATCCATAGACGCCAACAGCCGTCCGGACTATCGCGAGAAGCTTAATGCCGAGCTCGAGGAACTGCATGACAGCGAATTGTGGCGTACCGGCGAGACTGTCCGTTCGTTGAGGCCTGAACGTAACGAATAATCGCTAATTTTGCATTCCAACATGCAGGATTGATGGCAAGACAAAGAAAATATGAAGACACTGAGATAGGCCAGGTAGTATTCATGGAAAGCAGCGCCGCAAGAAGGATATCCATAAGGGTGCATCCGGATGACGGCGTGAAAGTGACAATCCCGAGGTTCTCGTCATTTGATGAGGGCCTCAGGTTTTTCATGCTCAAGCGAGACTGGATCATTTCTACTATTGCAAGGCAGAAACGGAAAAGGAAGGAGTCCCTGGAAAACGGGAAGGCTCTGTCCCTGCTGCATGACGGGGCTGTGGTGAGGACATTGTTGTCGGAGATCGTCTTCGTCCGGGGCACAGATGCCGGCGTTTCGGCTGATGTCGTGACAGAGCGTATCGAAAATGTGGCGGATACCGGCCGTGTCTATCTTTCCCTGGACCGTCCCGTGTCCCGCAAGACGGTGACATATTCCGACGGTCTCCCGGCAGAAGGCAGTCCGGCTCTTGATGCGATGCTGAGACAGGTGCTGGCGGAATTGCTCAGGTCCGAAGCCAAACTGATCCTGCCGCAGCGTCTCCGACTGTTTGCAGAGCGTTACGGCTTCCGTTACGGCCGGGTCACGGTGAAGCACAATTCATCGAACTGGGGAAGCTGCTCCGCAAGGGGCAACATAAACCTGAATCTGAATCTTGTACGTCTGTCGGAGCCGCTCTGCGACTACGTCCTGCTTCACGAACTGTGTCATCTCAGGCATCCTGACCACGGACCCGCCTTCCATGACCTGCTGGAAAGACTGTGTTCCGACAATATGGCGAGGCTCGCTTCTAACGGAGACCCCTGTGTGAAAGTCCTTGCCGGGAAAATCAGTGCAAGCCGCAGTGCGCAGCCTGTCCACAAGACTCTTGAACGGGAACTGAAAGGCTATCGCCTGGTATAGCGCCCGTTGTGCAGGTACATCCGCTCAGCGGGATATCTCCGCCTTGAACAGGTCTATGTCCTCCGGCCCGATATGGTTCTTGTGTATGGCCCTGTGGCAGTTCGGACACACGGGAAGGAGGTTTTCCAGTGCCTCGCCTACAGTCTTGGAGAAGTCCTCGTCCTCGTAGCTGACGACAGGCTTGAGATGGTGTATTTCTATGCAGCTGCTGCCGTACTTCTCCCCGTAGAAGCTGGAAAACTCAAAACCGCAGCAGGCACAGCTCAGTTTGCTGTCTTTCGAGAAATGCTTGACGGCAGCATCCCTGAGCCTTCTGGAACGGCTCCTTGACGAAGAAGTGACAGAGACACTCCGGCCTTCATCAATGACTTCGTCATAGCAGACCTGCTTCTTCTCCGGGTGGTCGGCTATATGTCCGAATTCACGGCATTTGTCGCTGTATGAGAACCCGGATTCCAGAAGATAGCGGATATTGTCGTCGTTTTCCTCCACAAAATCCCGTCCGGCAGAGGTGACAGTGAATTTACCGCCGGAATAAGTGGCATATCCGAGATTTTCAAGAGTGTCATGGCTCTTGAGATTCCTGACCTTCTGGGAGAAATAGGTATCCTTCCTGTTGGTGATGATGCCGGCATCAGCTCCTTCCGGCCTCATGATGGCTTCAAGCTCCTTTATCATGTCCGAAGTGGATATGCTGCCCCCGTTCCTTACCATCACGTACAATGCGGGAAGCACCAGCTGCGATTCCTTTATGCGATTGTCTGCCATGTCTCTCAGTAGTTCTTGATAATCAGATGTGTGACGTCCCTGGCATTCCGGTTCATGAAGCTCACCAGATATTTCTTGTCGAAAGCCATTATGTTTATCCCCGGCCTGTCGTAAAGGCTGAAGATGAAATCCGTGTTCTTGATGACAAGCATCCACTTGGCCCGGCACCGGCCTGTCATGTAGTCAGCCAGCCGCCTCTGGTCGTCTCTCGTGAATTCGTTGCGGGCATACGTGCTGAATTCCGTGTCGTAAGGCGGATCGAGGAACACGAAGTCATCTTCCCCGGGAGCCGCCTCATTCAGGAAATCCTCGAAATCCATGTTGTAGATATCTGTATCCGCCAGCTTGTCCAGCAAGGCCTCCGACCTGTAATAGTCCAGCTTCCTTGACATCCCTTTGCCGTTGTAGGCAATGCCTCCGTAAGGGACGTTGAAACTGCCCTTGTCATTGTATCTGAACATGCCGCTGTAGCAATAGTTCCGGATGAAAAGGAACAGCGCGCTGTAATATTCCCTGTCTTCTCCAGTGCGTGCAAGCCTGTTGTATTCGTCCCGGTAGCACATGTAGAGCGCGCTTTTCACTGCAGTCTCTATATTGTCACCGACATCGCCGTCCGGAAGCAGGACATCCTTTTTCTGCTCCAGGACCTTCATCCTCGTCATCTTGCGGAGCAGGTTGTCGTGCATTTCTTTCATGAAAACCTGACGGTCAAAACGGATGTCCGTACCGACAATCGCCTGTATGTCATCTGACTTCTCGTTGCAGAAATCCGCGACAAACGATTTCAGGGCGTCCCTGGACATTTCGTCGTCCCTGTAGGAAATATATCTTTCCTTCAATGGCAGGCGGTTGTCCTCAAAAAAAATGTGGGCCCGCTCCCAGGACCGGTCGATGGCTTCGGCACAGGAAAAGAAGTGCCTGCTGCCCTCTGCAATATTCCTGTAGAGGGAAATCAGCTCGGACGATAGATCGTTGATATGGTAGTGTTCCGCATTGACTGCGGCAAAGACGGCCCCGCCTCCGACAAACGGCTCGTAATAGTTGCGGTATGCAGGCGGAAGGGCCGGAATAATGTATTTCAACTCCTTTTCCTTGCCTCCCGCCCATTTGATTATCGGCTCAAGACCTTCCATATATTTCTCATGAATAATAAACGGACAAATATAAGATTATTTTCCGGCAATCATGGTTGCCGCCATACGGAATCTTGCCATGGCATCTTGCCATACGGAATCAGCCATACGGAACTTGACGGGAATATCCTCAGATGACACGGTTCCGCCATCTGCCGCTCAGCAGGTACCATCCGCACAGGAGCATCATCGTCCCTCCATACACATGTTCGGCGGTCCAGCATACCGCCACATTCGCCTGTATAATGTGTATTATGAAATAACAGTAGGCCATGTATATTATCAGGGAGGAGAATTCGAGCAGGAAGGCCGTCCTGGTGTTTCCTGTCCCCGATACGGCCTGGAAGAATATGTTGGCGGGAACAGTCAGCATGTATGCGCTGCAGAGCACCCACAGGGACGGGACAGAGGCTTCAATTATTTCAGGTATATTGGTATAGATTCTCAGGACCGCATGAGGGAACAAGGCTATCATCCCGGCCATTATGGCCACGGCTATATAGCTGATTTTCAGTATTCTGACGACAAGTCCCCTCACGGCTTCCGGATGCCCGTTGCCAATGATGTTGCTGACCAGGGAGCTGCATGTGGATGCAAAGGCCATGAGTACCATCCATATAAGTCCGGATACATTCCTGATGATGTTGGATATGGCGAGCGGCATCTCACCCAGATGCTCGATGAAAAGGAAGAAGATGAACCATGTGGATACGGACACTGCGTTCTGTATCATTGTCCACACGGATACGGAGAGTATGTTCTTCAGCTTGGACAGGCGGAAGCCCCTGAACTTGTCAAGCCCGAATTTCACGCAGTCTGTCCTTGTCATGGTGTAACCCACGAAGAAAATCAGGGATACGAGTTCTGCAAGGGTCGATCCAAGAGCCGCACCGGCTATTCCCATGGCCGGCAGCCCGAGTTTTCCGAATACAAGCACCCAGTTGAACAGCACGTTTGACAGTACCATGGTGATGGAGTTGAGTGTCAGCGTCCTGGTCTGCGTGGTGCCTACGTAGAATGCCCTGAACATCGCCGTCACGTAAGCGAAGAACAGCCCCGGCAGCCTCCACTTGACATAGCTGAGTGCCGCGTCCGTCACATTCTGCGATGACACTATCTTCCCCATAAGCCATGGCGAGAAGATCTCGGTCAGTATCACAATGAGTCCTGCCAGCCCCAGCAGGAAGCACACTCCATGATAGAAGATGTTCCCTGTCTCACGGTAGTTGCCTTCCCCGTTCCTCCTCGCTATGATGATCTGTGACCCGATGCTGAAGCCGAAGCCTATCATGAAGATCACCATGTAATATATGCCGCCTATGGCGGAGGCCCCGAGCTCCACCTTCCCGACCCTGCCCATGAAAGCGGTGTCGGTCATCGCTATCATCTGTTCCATCACCAGGCTTATCAGGATAGGATAGGCTACCTTCCAGATATGCCTGTATGAATAAGACGGCGCCTGGCCCTTTGCAGGAATTACGGTGCTCATATTTTCAGGATGTCAAGTACATTTTCCATGCTGAGCGCATCCTGGATACGGAAATCCCCGCTGCGGCTTCTTATGAGGCTGTCCAGGTGTGCCCCGCTTCCGAGAGCTTCTCCAAGGTCTCTTGCAAAAGCTCTGACATAAGTCCCCTTGCTGCATGATATTCTGACAACAGCCCGTGTCAGTCCCAGGGAAGAGTTGTCCGTGACGTTTATTCTCGGCGCTCTTCCGTCATGCCTGCCATCTGCGGCCGTCGGTATTGTCTTTTCTCCGGTATCTTTTCCTTCGTCCTCCCCGATGTCCTTTCCATCGTCTTCCCCGGTGTCCGCCCCGCAGCCGGTAAGCGTATCCGCCGAGTCTTCATCACCCGGGACGAAATCAAGCAGCTCTGCCTCGCTGATACATATCCGAGCACTGCGTATGAGCCCGGCCGCCGTCTCGTCAATCCCTTCACCTCCGCCGTGTCTCATCATCTTGCGGGCTATCTCGTATGCCCTGACTCCCTCCACGGACTTGGCCGAGAACAGAGGCGCTATCTGGTCCTGCTCTCCGATGAAGCCCTCCAGAGCCTTCCTTACCGCATCTTCAGTGATGTGTGTGTGCGGGAACCGTCTGTCGATGTCCTTTTCCCTGTCGTAGGACGGCGTGGTGGCTCCGAAAGAAATGCCGGCGACATATTCCTTGTCATGTGACTGCAGCGTCTCCGCCAGCCTTGTGGCTTTCCCGATACATACCAGCAGGATACCAGTGGCCAGGGGATCAAGCGTGCCGGCATGTCCCACCTTCAGGTTCTTCCTGCCGAAACGCCTTACTGCCGTGAACTTGATTTTCCTGATGACATCGGCCGATGTCCATCTGTACGGTTTGTCCACGGGAATGATGATTCCCGCAGGATAGTCGTCGATATTACGTGTGAGATTTACGTTCCTGCCCAGTATCAGGGGCGCAGTCTCCATAGTTTCCATATTGTGCTTTTCATTTGCCGCAGACAGGTATCTTGCCAATCCTTCTGCTGTGTCTGCCGCCTTCGAATTCAGTGTTGAGCCATGTGGCGGTGATAGCCTCGGCCTCTTCGTAGGAAATGAACCTTGCAGGCATCACAAGGATATTGGCGTTGTTGTGCCGTTTGACCAGGTCTGCAATCCCGGTGTTCCAGGCCAGGCCTGCGCGTATCCCCTGATGCTTGTTTAGGGTGATGGCCATTCCGTTGCCAGTTCCGCACATGGCAATGCCTGCGTCCACGTCCCCGTTCTCCACAGCCTCGGCAAGAGGATGCGCCACATCCGGATAGTCCATGCTTTCCGTGGAGTGTGTCCCGAAATCTTCGATGTCATACCCTTCTGCCGTGAGGTGTCTGATAAGCCGGTCCTTGTATTCAAATCCGGCATGGTCGCTGCAGATTCCTATTTTCATATTTTCTATTCTTTGTCCTGGACTGCAAAAATACTTATTTCTCCGGAAATGTCCGGAAAATGTCCGGCTGAAAATTTTAATTCGTGCATGCTTTTCAATTCCGGTGCGCCTATATGGGATTATCTTGATGTCGAAAATCAATTATAATCAAGATGACAATAGGTTATTTGAGGGTAAGCACGGGCAAACAGCACCCTGCCAACCAGAAGGACGAAATCGAAAGATTCGCAGCACAGAAAAGCATTAATGTGGACCGATGGGTCACGGATGTGGCAAGCGGGACCAAAAACCGGAATGAAAGGAAGCTCGGAAAGCTTCTCAGCACGCTTAAACCAGGTGACATACTGATCGTCACCGAAATATCAAGACTGAGCAGGACTCTGACGGAAATAATGTCGATAATGGGCAGATGCCTGGAAAAAGGCATAGTGCTGTATACCACCAAGGAAGGTTATACTTTCGACAATACCATCAACAGCAAGGTACTGTGCTTTGCGTTCGGGCTTGTGGCCGAAATAGAGAGAAACCTGATCTCCATGCGTACACGGGAGGCTCTTGCCATGCGCAAGGCGGAAGGCATCAGGCTCGGCAGGCCATGCGGAAGCTTCACCAAGACCAGGATACTAAGGGAGAACCGGGAGACCGTCATACGGATGCTGCGTGATGGCAATTCCATCGCGGCCGTATGCCGGAATTTCAATGTCTCCCGGGAGACATTCTCCAAGTTCAGGCGAAACTGCCGCGAGGTGGATGAGGCAGTAGCGGAAAGCCGGCACAGCTGAGGGGACACGTACTCATGATCCGGAGGTCCCGGGTTCAAGTCCTGGCTGAAATGGGGATAACCGACACGCAGGTTCTCATCGTGCGCCACTTCGACAAGGAGCATCCGCATGTGCATATCTTAAATCGGAGGTTTTAAGGTGCGGCAACTGGCAGTTAGCAGTTAATTTGGAGAAACAAGTCGTGGATATGCGGTTTAAGTACAAAGGCAAGTCGGACGAGGTGCAGGGTGTATTTTCATAAGGGACTTGTTCGACATCCACCGCAACGAAGAAACTATTGACTGGATACGGCAGGAGGCTGACGGTTACGACAGAGAGTTAAATACCTTGTCGGACAGTCTGATGCAGGAAAAATTGAAGGTGGAACAAATTAAAAAGTAAGATATGGCACATATAAATCGCCCGATACGGCCTCCATAAAAAGAGTTGGTAATACACAAATTTCAATTATAAAAGTAGTTTGTCGTCAAAGCTTAAGTACTTTTGGTAGGTAATCATTATCTTTACAGATACAATCAATTATTATTGCACGTATGCAATACGTTTTTATATGGGAACAGAAAAAATAAATCGACTAAAAATAGTATTGGTAGAACAAGGGAAAACCGGAAAATGGTTGGCTGAACAGTTAGGAAAGAACGAGGCGACCATATCGCGCTGGTGTTCCAATGCGACCCAACCCTCATTGGAAATGCTGATGAAGATAGCCTCCATATTGAATGTGGATGCGAGAAGATTGATTAATAACGGGATAGAAGAATAATGTCATGGCAAAGAAACAGCAGAAAGAAAAAAGCATAGAAGAAACCCTTTGGGATTCGGCGAAAAAGCGCATGAAGACCATTACATGATGGCGGTAGAATTGAAAATGGATTTGATTTTGGTCTTAGCCGAATATGGTTATCCTCCGGTAACGAATGACGAGGTGTTTAAAGAGATCTTGGAACAAGCGGAGAATTTCAAGAAATATAATGGATGATAATATGATGATTACCGAATCCCAAAACATAGAGTTCAAAGAATCTTGGCGCGACGAATACCAGAAATGGATTTGTGGCTTTGCCAACGCACAAGGTGGTACATTGTATATCGGTCTGCGTGATAATGGTGAAGTGTGTGGTGTACAGGATGCTAAGAAACTGATGGAGGATATTCCGAACAAGGTGCGCGATATGATGGGTATCTTGGTGGAAGTCAATTTGAGGGAAAAGGACGAAAAGCAATATCTGGAGATTGTGACGGATGCCTATCCTTATCCTATCAGTTTCCGTGGGAAGTATTATCAGCGAAGCGGTGCGACTAATCAGGAACTGAAAGGGGCTGCACTCGACCGTTTCATGCTTCGCAAGCAGGGCAAGACTTGGGACGGTGTGCCTGTGCCTTATCTGAAAGCGGAAGACTTGGACAACGCTACGTTTGATTTGTTCCGCAAGTATGCCAAACGGAGCGGACGTATGGAGGAAGCGGACTTAATGGACGACAATCACGGATTGTTGGAGAAGCTTCGACTTTATGAGGGAAGCTACTTGAAACGGGCTGCCGCCTTGTTGTTCCATCCTGACCCTGAGCAATATGTGACCGGAGCATTTGTAAAGGTAGGCTTCTTCCGTGAAGGCATGGATTTGGTGTATCAGGATGAAGTGCATGGTAACCTGTTCCAGCAAATTGTGAAGCTAATGGACCTACTGTGTACTAAATACATGAAAGCCATCATTACCTATGAGGGCATCCAACGGATAGAGACATTGCCTATGCCTCGTGAGGCTCTGCGTGAGGCGTTGCTGAATGCCTGCATCAACAAAGACTATGCAGAACCTTCTCCCATCCAAATCCGCGTGTATGAAAACAAGTTGGAGATAATAAACGGTGGAGTGTTGCCCGAAGGATGGACGGTGGAAACATTATTGTCTTCTCATCGGAGTATGCCGTACAATCCCGATATAGCCAACACGTTCTTTTAAGTTTGAGTACCCGGAAAGAGCAATTATCCAAAGCGACCAGAAAACTACCCAGAAAACTACCCAAAAGACTACCCAAAAGACTACCCAAAAGACTACCCAAAAAACCATACAAAATCTGACGGAACAACAACAAGCTATACTGTCATTCTTAAAAGAACATCCGGAAGCGACCCGAAAAGAGATAAGCGAAAGCCTTTCTAACATTAC
>CALVDP010000051.1 GCA_944326315.1 uncultured Bacteroidales bacterium | reverse complement strand
GGGGGAAGGACTCGAACCTCCGGCCTCCGGGTTATGAGCCCGACGAGCTACCAACTGCTCTACCCCGCGATATTGGATTGCAAATGTAATGACATTTTTTGAAACTGCAAAACTTTTTTTACTTTTTCCTGGATTTTCCAGGAGAGGCTATCATGAAAATGATTGCTGCCATAGTCAGAAGAATGCCGATTACGACGTTGAACGTGATTTTCTCTCCGAATGCAATCGCCCCTACAAGAATGGCCGTGACCGGTTCGAATACTCCGAGCACAGATGCCCTGGTGGCACCTATTATCCTGGTCGCCATTGCAAGGGTGGCGGTGGAGACGATAGTAGGAAGTACGGCCAGTCCGGCAAGGTTTGCCCAGGATGACACTCCGTGGATGGCAGAGAAAAGCGGGATATGCTTGACTGCCGCGTAGAGCGAGAACACAGCCACACCGGTCAACAGTGCATAGAATGTCAGCATTGAATTCGAGATCAGATGCACCGACTTGCTCCTGTTGACAATGACAATGAATATGGCATAGGACAGGGCGGAAGCGAAAGAGAGCACAAGACCTTTCCACTGCACGGCATGCGAGCCGGAACCGTTGCTGAGGAAAAGAACCCCCACAAACGTCGCTATGATTGACACCCAGACCTGCCATGTAGGGTACACCTTCAGGAACATCATGATCAGAGCGACAAGTACAGGATAGAGGAACACTATCGTGGTGGCGATGCCGGACGGAATATAATTGTAGGCTTCGAAGAGCGAAAAACTGCTCATCGAGAAGAAAAGCCCGAGTATGACCAGCTGCCTGAACTGGTGTCGGGAGACACGGAAGTCTTCCTTCCTTGCGGCAAGCCAGATGCCGAGCAGAAGCACAGCCAGGAAATATCTGAAAAACAATATGGTGTCTACTGACACTCCCTGCTTCATGAGAGGTACTGCGAACAGGGGATTCAGCCCGTAAGTCACACCGGTGACTATACCTGCGACATAGCCCCATACAAGTGTCGGATAACCGGCTTTCTTCAAACCAGGATTCTTCTCCATCGTATTGACCAGTTTTGTCCGGATATGTCCGGGAAGGATGTTATCTGCCTGTAAATCCCGTTATCCCCGCAATGTCATCTATGCTGAACCTTTCCTGTTCTCCGGTAGAGAGATTTTTCAGGTTGATGACAGATTGCTCCATCTCATCGCCTCCTGTTATGGAAATGAACGGAATGGACTTCTTCTCGGCATAGTCGAACTGCTTCTTCAGCTTGGTATTCTCGGCGAAAATCTCGCAAGGTATCCCAGCTTCCCTCAGTGAACGTACTACAGGAAGCAGATATCTGACTTCATTGTCACCCATGTTGGCGAAGAGTATTCTGGTGGCGGATGTCACATCTTCAGGGAATTTGCCGAGCCCTTTCAGCACGTCGTAAATCCTGTCCGCACCGAATGATATGCCCACTCCGGACATGCCCGGCAGACCGAATATCCCGGTGAGATTGTCATATCTGCCGCCTCCGCAGATGCTTCCGATGGCGAAATCCCTGGCCTTCACCTCGAATATGGCTCCGGTGTAGTAGTTGAGGCCTCTGGCGAGCGACAGATCTATCTCCACATCCTGGGATATCCCGGCTGCGCCGATCAGCCCGAACAACTCCTGCAGCTCGTCAAGGCCCTTCATCCCGGTCTCCGATACAATACCGGACGCAGAGCCACCAGACATCAGCGTCCTCATGGCTGCAATCTTTTCCTCCGGGGAGCCGTTGAGCACAAGTACGGGTTCAATCACTGCAACAGCCTTGCTGTCCAGCCCCTTCCCGAGCATCTCATCCTTGACGGCGTCGAGGCCTATCTTGTCTATCTTGTCTATGGCCACGGTGATGTCGACCACTTTCTCCGGGAATCCTGCTATCTCCGCAAGTCCGGCAAGCACTTTCCTGTTGTTTATCTTGATGGTGACGCGTATGTCGAAAAGACTGAACACACGGTCCACAATCTGGATCAGTTCAAGTTCATTGAGAAGGGAGTCGGATCCGATGACATCGGCGTCGCACTGGTAGAACTCCCTGTAACGCCCCTTCTGCGGTCTGTCTGCCCTCCATACCGGCTGTATCTGATATCGTTTGAACGGAAACGAGATCTCGTTCTGATGCTGGACTACAAAACGCGCGAACGGTACAGTGAGGTCATACCTCAGTCCCTTCTCGCAGACTTTGAGCGAGAGAGCCTTGCTGTTGTACTGCCCGTCTCCGGTCGCGTATGAGCTGAAATCCACGCTTGAGAACGCGTCTCCTGAGTTCAGGATTCTGAACAGAAGCTTGTCCCCTTCTTCCCCGTATTTGCCGAGCAGGGTGCTCAGGTTTTCCATTGCCGGCGTCTCTATAGGCATATATCCGTATGTCCTGAATACTGATCTGACAGTATCGAATATGTAGTTCCTTCCGGCCATTTCCGCCGGACCGAAATCCCTTGTTCCCTTGGGTATTGAAGGTTTCTGTGCCATAATCGTCAAAATAAGGCTGCAAAGATAACAATTGTTTTCATACGCAAGGACGGTGACAGGAATATTTCCGGCCACCGTCCTTGCAAATGTATCAGAAGTTGCAGATCGTCTATGACAATAGTACAAACGATGAGAGAACAAGAGCCACTACAAGGAATGCTCCGACTCTCTTAAGTATTTCTATTACAAGTTCTCTCATGACGTATCATTATTATTAATCAAACACGCCTTATAGATGCAGCTGCGCTTCCGGATGTTGCATCGGAAAATAAAAAAATGCAACTATTATATCGGAAATCAGGTCAATAGATGAAAAGGCCAAGGAATTCCGGCTTCCGAATTCAAGAAAAATTAACAGAATAATTATTGTTTATTACGAATAATCCCCGTACCTTTGAAAATCCTAAAGAAAATTATGGAAGAAATTATAATCATTAATTGTCAACATTAATTACTATGCTTATGGTACGAAACAATTCTGCCGAGGTGCTCGGATATGAGGCCCCGACAATGATTTCCTCAGAAGTGTCTGTGGAAAACGGATTTGCTGCCAGTGGTGACGAGTTCGCTATCGGCATCGATGAATACGAAGAAGGTATAAATTTCTAAACTTATCAGACATATGAAAAAGCTTTTATACTCTTCTTTAGCCATAGCTGCTCTGGCTGTAAGCTGCCAGGAAGCGGAACTTGAGAATAACAATACGGCAAATAACGGTGAAGTCTTCAGAATTTCCGCGGCTCTTCCAGAGACCAAGACCACGTTGAATCCGGATGATTACACTGTCGCATGGGAATCTTCAGACGAACTGACGGTAATCGTGAATTCGAATACAGCTTATAAATTCACAAATGCCGGAGGCGATAATTTTGAGGCAACCGGAGTTGCGCTTGAAGACGGAACAAATACATTCCATGTTTTGTATCCATATAGTGAGTTTGTGTATTCTGTAGATGAAAACGGCGTAACATGCGGCAGATATGGAAGTAAAACTTATGTCAGCATTCCAAGTGAAGCTTCAGAAAAGCAGGTCGGACTTGACAATGTTGATCATGTAAAGGGCGTGATGCATGGATATGCTACTGTTTCTTCATCAGAGGATACTCCGTCAATAACAATGCATCAGCTCACATCTCTGCTGAAAATCGACGTCACGAACAGCTATGGTGAGGCAATTGACGTCAAGAGCGTCACAGTTTCGACCGATGCTGAAGGAGAACTTCTCAGCGGAACATTTTACGTAAATCTGGAGGACGGTACAGTAGAATCAAGTGGAGCCGACTATACCCATGATTATACAACTCTTGAAGTTACTGACGGTCAAATCCCTGCAGGAGAGACTGCAACATTCTGGGTTTCCGCCAATCCGTTCAAGGTCCCTGCTGGAGCAAAACTTGTCATATCCGTAAACGCAGAGCAGGGCGTTGTTACAGATGAAAGGACTTATGAGCAGGAACTTGTATTTGAAGCAGGTACTGTCAATAAAACTACCTTTGATTATACGACTCCGTCCGGTATAGAAAAACTTACTGTTGCAGAGTTTCTTGCAAAACCAACCGGTGCTACATATTACGAACTGACAGGAACGATTTCGGATATTACAAATACTGATTACGGCAATTTTAACTTGACAGATGGAACCGGCACCGTTTACGTCTATGGCTTGACAGCATCAATGGTGACAGAAAATGACAAGTCATTTGCAAGTCTCGGATTGAGAGAAGGTGATATTCTGACACTTTGCGGAACAAGGGCTGAATATAAGGGAGATGCCCAGGTAGGAGGTCCGGCTTATTACATCAGCCATGTTGCAGTCCCATATTGTGATGTTACGCCTTCTACATTGTCTGTTGATGCTGCAGAGGGGACGACTACATTCGCTATTGAGTCAAATGAAAGTTGGGAAATCACATCAAGTAACACTTCATATACGGTTTCTCCTGAGTCAGGAGAGGGTGATAAAGAAATAACTGTCACTTATCCTGCAAATGAGACTGATGAGGCAATAACAGTGACCTTTACTGTAAAAAGCGAATCCGGTGAAAAGACTGTAACGTTGACACAGGCTTCTGTTTCTGCGACAAGTGTTGAACTGTTAAATGAAACTTTTACTGGTCTGGTTGGAAACAATACAGATTCTAATGGTGCAAACACTTCCTGGAACGGCAATGATAATTTCCCAAAAGTTACAAAGGCATATCAAGCTGGTGATGCTGTAAAAATTGGTGCAAGTAAAAACCCCTCACAAGGGTCTATTACTTCTAAAGAATTGACCGTGCCTGCCAATTCTATCTTGACAGTTTCTTTTGATGTAAAGGGCTGGTCATCTGTCGAGGGCGATATTGAGGTGACATTCAATGGCGAGACACACGCAGTCGAATATACAGCAACTATGTCCGGGTCTTTTGAGAATAAGACAACCACGTTTAATGTGTCAACAGAAACTGTATCATCAGTAACTATTGGGACAACGGCTAAACGTGCTTACATTGATAATGTTATTATATCTTATTCAAAATAAGTTTTTTACAATAAAATGATTTATTGCCGCTCCGGAGTTCCGGGGCGGCTTTTTTTCTTGTCATTCAGACGGATTGCAAATCCTGCCGTAATTTCCCGATTAGAGTCAGTTTTTCCTGAACATTTCGTCAAGGTAGGAGATGCCTCCGCATACTGCCATAGTGATAGCCTGGGATTCGTGTGAGAGGGTGGCGAATATTATGCCCATCTCGAAAGGAATGCCGTAGATGGTGGACAGGGCCAGGGATACGATGAAGTGGAAGGCCCCGAAGCCTCCCGGGACAGGGACAAGCCAGCCGAAGCTCCCTGCTATCATGAGGAACAGTGCGTCTACCGGTCCCAGGCCGTCAAGCCCGGGCATCGCGCTCATGGTGGCTGCGCTCATGGTCCAGTACATCAGCCATATCAACAGGGTATGGAAGAAAAATTTCCATTTGCTTTTCATCTTCAGACACGAGAAGATGCCTTGAAGAAGTCCCTTGCATATACTTGCTACGGTGCGTGAAAAGGAATACCTGTCGCGTGTCACGTAGATGATGTATATGGCTCCTGCAGTCAATGCAAGCAGCCCCGCCAAGAGCCACCAAAGGCTGAAATTCAGGCTTTCTTCAAAGGGCTGCCACATCTTTTCCACGAAAAAGGTCCCGAATTCCTTCCATTTGAATACAAGCAGGGCGACAAGGAAAACAAGCATTGTAAGCATGTCCCAACTGCGTTCGAGCACAACGGTCCCGAGGACCTTGTCGTATGATGCCTTTTTCTTCTGGATGCCGTCCTCGTCTGCGTGTTGCAATGGGCTGGAATTCCTGGTGATGAAACCGCAGCGTACGAACTCTCCGATGCGTGGAAAGACGAAATTGGCTATGTATCCGATATTCACTGCATTGAAAGTGGTGCGGCGGCTGATCCCGTTGTCTATCGGAAGCAATATCTCCCTCCAGCGGACCCCCCTGAACCAGAATGCTGCTATGCCTGCAGCCATAGAGAGCAGGATATATCCCCAGCGGCAGTTCCTGAGTCCGTTGAGGAAGTCATCCCATTTCACACCTTTGAAGGTGAAATACAGGAGAAAACATGCCACTGCGGCTGACAGCAGGTATTTGATGATGTCGGTACTGTAATCTTTCTTGCCCATCCCGTTTCCGGTCAAAAATGCAAATTTATCTAAAAAACCTTAAATACGGATAAATTTCCCTATCTTTGTCGATTGTGCACACATTATAACATATTATCTGATGAAATCTATTTTAGGTATGGGCAATGCCCTGACGGATATCCTTGCCGTGCTTCCGGATGATGCCATGCTGAGGCAGTTCCATCTTCCGAAGGGCAGCATGCAGCATGTCGACATGAAGACGGGCGACAAGATATGGCAGACACTGAAGACAATGGGCATACAGTATGTCGCCGGGGGCTCTGCTGCCAATACCATCACTTGCACGGCCATCTTTGGGATGAAGTCGGGCTTCATAGGGAAGATAGGGGATGACGATCTGGGACATCTCTACAAAAGCGACCAGGAGCAGTACGGCATAAGGTCAACCTTGCTGAAAGGGACGAATCCTTCCGGCAGGGCAATGGTATTCATTACGGCTCCCAATGCGGAAAGGACTTTCGCCGTATATCTCGGTGCCGCCCTTGAGCTCGTGCCGGAGGATCTGAAACCGGAGTATTTTGAAGGTTATGACTACTTCCACATTGAGGGCTATCTAGTGCAGAACCAGAATCTTGTCAGAAAAGCTGTGGAATATGCCAAGGCTGCCGGATGTATCATTTCATTGGATATGGCTTCATACAATGTGGTCGAATCGAACGAGGCCTTCCTGCATGACATTGTGGACCATTATGTGGATATCGTGTTCGCGAACGAGTCTGAGGCCAGGGCGTTTACCCGTCTGGGCCCGCGTGAGGCCCTTGACGAGATAGCCGGGCATTGTTCCATAGCTGTGGTCAAGGTCGGCAAGGATGGCTCGATGGTCAGGAGCGGCGATGAGTACCATTATATTGAGGCATGGCCTGCCGCCACGATAGATGCTACCGGGGCCGGCGACACGTATGCGGCCGGATTCCTTTATGCCCATTCTCTGGGGATGCCTCTCAGGGCTTGTGGCGAGATAGGGTCGATAATCGCAGCCAAGGTCGTGGAGGTGATAGGCACTAAGATAGATATTCCGCGCTGGAAGGACGCCAAGGCTGAGATCCGCTCCCTAATGGCTGCCGTCAATCAAACGCAAGGACAAGACTGATGGCTTTCTTTCTGACGACACTTTTGCGCAAGGCACGGCTCAGAAAGCATGCCAGCAAACTTCCGACAGGGCTTCTTCCTCTCAGGAATGTCCGGTCGGCACTGGTTATCGCTGACGGTACCGAGCCTGGATGCCGGGAATATGCAGACAGGATGACTGCCTTTCTGAAAAGCAATTCCGTCTCTGTCTCGGTCATATATATCGATCTCCGCAAGATAAGGAAGGACACGGTAGTGTATGTGAGTGGTGAGGGGACTATCACCCGCAGACAGGTGAACTGGTTCGGAATGCCCAAGCTCAAGAAGACCGGCCATCTTTTCTCTTCCGAAGCGGATCTGCTGATTAATCTCCGTAGTATTGACGATTATACCGGGGATTTCATATCCAAGGCTGCCAAGGCCAAGTTCAAGATAGGTACGTGTGACTATCCGGGAAATCCGTTTGACCTGATAGTGTCCGGCGCAGGTGTGAATGCGGACGGAGATATCGGGGCTGTAGCCGGAACAGCAGAAAAGACTGATGCTATATGTAGTTTTCTAAAGCAAATAATCTGATGAGAAATTTCTTTGATTACCTTTTCGTGACAGTAAAAGGCATTTGCATGGGGGCTGCCGATGTGATTCCCGGGGTTTCCGGCGGTACAATTGCATTCATGACTGGAATATACGAGGAGCTTGTAGCCTCTATCAATTCCATAAACGGGACTGCGGTCAAGCTGCTCTTCACGGGAAAGTTCCGCCAGTTCTGGAAACACATCAACGGCAATTTCCTGGTATCACTGATAGCCGGTATCCTTATAAGCATATTTTCCCTTGCCAAATTGATGCAGTACCTGCTGAATTACCAGCCGATCCAGACCTGGGCGTTTTTCTTCGGGCTTATCGTGGCATCGTCCATCTTCATCCTGAGGGGTGTGAAAGGCTGGAAAGTGAAGGATTTTGTCATGCTGGCTTTGGGTATCGTGCTCGGGGTGGTGGTCTGCACACTGTCTCCGACAGAGACTCCCGACGGACTGTGGTTCATATTCCTGTGCGGTGCCATCGCGATTTGTGCCATGATATTGCCTGGCATTTCAGGCAGTTTCATACTGCTGGTGCTCGGAAAGTATGAATATATGATGAGCAGGATTGCCAATATCGTGTCCGGTACAGGGACTGGACTTGATTTCCTGGCTGTCATAGTGTTCGCTGTCGGTGCGGCTACCGGTATCATCGCATTTTCAAAGTTCCTCCACTGGCTTCTCCAGCATTACCACAGGGAGACACTGCTGGTCATGGCCGGCTTCATAATAGGCTCTCTGGTGAAAGTGTGGCCGTGGAGTGACAAGGCTACGCTTGTGATGTCCCAATATCCTGAACTTATGGCTCTTGATGAGACAGGAGGGCTTACAGACCAGATTGTGGCGCAGTATTATGCGACGATTGACCCGCATGTGGGCGGCGCCGTGGCTTTTGCCCTTGCCGGTTTCCTGCTTGTGGTGGGTATTGAGGTGGCGTCTTCTGTCGTTTCCAGACGGCGAGGCGCAGGTGACCGCTGATGACAACTTCCTGGTGGTCAAGGCTGTGTTGCGATAGAACTGGTATTTGTCTTATGAGAAAAATAACGACGGTCATACTTTTGTGCCTGGTCATGGCTTTCCATGCCTATCCGGCGGAATGGCAGTGGTCGGTGACGATTCCTTCGGTGGTTTCCGGGGAGACAAGTGCCCATCCCGAGGCATTTCTGTGGATTCCTTACGATTGTCGAGAGGTGAAAGCTGTGGTGTGGATCACGCCTGTCCTCGACTTCCCGTGGGATGTCGGCACCGGATGCAACGATGCCTTGCTCGGGGCTCTGGATGACTTGGCGGACGTAAGCGGCTACGGGGAACTTGCCCATGTCCCGATCGTCCCTGTAGGGCATTCCGCAATGGCTACTTTCCCGTGGAATTTTGCAGCCTGGAATCCGGACAGGACGCTTGCTGTGATCTCATATCACGGAGATGCTCCGCGGACCAACCTTACAGGATACGGCGGGGCAAACATTGAATGGGGAAGGACTCGCAATATAGACGGCATTCCCGGACTGATGGTGGAGGGAGAATATGAATGGTGGGAAGCGCGGGTGAATCCGGCTCTTGCGTTCAGGATGATGTATCCGGAGAGTTGCATATCCTTCCTGTGCGATGCCGGACGCGGACATTTCGATGTGTCGGACAGGACTGCGGATTATATAGGGATTTTCATACAGAAGGCTCTGGAGTACAGGATGCCCGATGCTGGTGTCTCTGGAATGATAAGGCTTGATCCGGAAGACGGATGGCTGGCTGAGAGATGGCGTACAGGTACGCCTGGTCCGCAGGGTGAGGTGAGGACGGCCCGTCTTGCAAGGCTGCCCAGGAGGGCGCAGCCTGCACCGTATCCAAAGTATAGGGGAGACAGGCATGACGCGTTCTGGTATTTTGATGAGGAGATGGCCATGATGACGGAGGACATCTACCGCCAGGAGCATGATATGCGGCCTCAGTATCTCGGTTTTGTCCAGGACGGCAGGCTTGCTGCCTATGACAGTTCCGCACATGTCACTTTTCTGAGTGTGAAATTTTTATCTGAATGACATGGAGTTCATAATAGATTTTATCCTGCATATCGACCAGCACATGGTCAGTATAGTGCAGAATTACCACCTTTGGACTTACGCGATTTTGTTTGCAATAATCTTCTGTGAGACAGGTCTGGTGGTGACACCTTTCCTTCCTGGAGATTCCCTTCTTTTCGTGGCCGGGGCGATAGCTGCCTTGCCTGAGATGCCTCTCGATGTCCATCTTCTTGTGCTGATAGTATTCGCCGCCGCTTTCCTCGGGGATTCCTGCAATTATGCCATCGGACATTTTTTCGGCGAGAAGCTGTTCTCCAACCCCGATTCCCGGATTTTCAAACGGAGTTATCTTGACAAGACGCACGAGTTCTACCGGAAATATGGCGGAAAGACTATTGTGATAGCCCGTTTTGTGCCAATTGTCAGGACCTTCGCTCCTTTTGTCGCAGGGATGGGAAAGATGCATTACACGTGGTTCATCACGTACAACGCCCTTGGCGGGGCATTATGGGTGGCGATATTCTGCTACACCGGATATCTGTTCGGTGACCAGCCTTTCGTCCAGGATAATCTGAAGCTTCTGATAGTCGCCATTGTTGTGATTTCCGTGCTCCCCGCCGTAGTCGAGGTCGTGAGGGCGAGACTGAAGAACAGGAAAGAAGACCATTGACGGACAGAGCACAATTGTACCCGCACAAATTAAGGGGATGAGGATATGGAAAAACTTCAGTTTAACCTTAAACTATCCTCATCCCCTCTGTTCGCTTTCGAATGCCAGCCGGCATTCCTTCATATCTATTTCCTGTAGCTTACCAGGTCTTCCTTGTTGAAGCTGTGGATGAAAGCGTTGTGTTTTTCAACTTCAGCTTCGGCGAAGTTGACATAGACTTTGGCCGAGCCTGAGAACATTTCCGGTGCACGGGTGGCATCCTGGATGATGAGATGCGACATCACGCAGTCTGCGGCCATCTCATAGAGCCGGCGCGCCATGAAATCAAGGAATTCCTGGTCGGATGCTTCCTTGACCATATTTGTGCATGCTTCGAACTTGTCGGTCATGGCCTTGACACGCTCCATCAGAGGTTTCATCTCTTCCGAGCATTCCACCTGCTCGTACTCACGGAGAGTGGCGAGGTATGAGCCGTTGGTCACATAACGGATGGCTGCCACGGTCTGGAGCTGTGTAGTCCCTTCATAGATGCTGGTGATACGTGCATCGCGGTAAATGCGCTGGCAGGCATATTCAAGCATGAAGCCGCTTCCTCCGTGTATCTGGATACAGTCGTATGCGTTCTGGTTTGCGTATTCGGAGTTCATACCCTTTGCAAGCGGTGTGAAGGCGTCGGCAAGTTTTGCGTATTTCTTCTGCTCCTGGCGCTCTTCAGGTGTAAGTTTGCGCTCGCGTGCTATGTCATCGAGAGCCTTGTAGATGTCTACATAGCGGGAAGTCTGGTACAGGAGTGCACGTCCGGCATCCAGCTTGGCCTTGATGATGGAGAGCATGTCGTATACGGCAGGGAATTCGATGATAGCCTTGCCGAACTGCTTGCGGTCTTTCGCGTATGCAAGTGCTTCGTTGTATGCGGCCTGGCTGAGTCCTACACTCTGTGCGGCGATGCCCAGACGGGCCCCGTTCATAAGAGCCATCACATATTTGATAAGTCCGAGCCTGCGTTCTCCGCAAAGCTCCGCCTTGGCGTTCTTGAACACGAGCTCGCATGTAGGAGATCCGTGGATGCCGAGTTTGTTCTCGATACGGCGTACATTGACTCCGCCGCTGTTCTTGTCATAGATGAACATGGAGAGTCCGCGGCCGTCACGTGTGCCTTCTTCAGAACGGGCGAGTACCAGATGGAGGTCTGCATCTCCGTTGGTGATGAAGCGCTTGACTCCGTTGAGTCTCCAGCAGCCTTCAGCCTCGTCGTATGTGGCTTTCAGCATTACGCTCTGGAGGTCGGAACCGGCATCAGGCTCTGTAAGGTCCATGGACATGGTCTCGCCTGCGCAGACGCGCGGAATGAACCTGCTGTGCTGGTCTTCGTTGCCGAATTCGTAGAGGGTCTCGATGCAGTCCTGCAGGGACCAGATGTTGCTGAAGCCTGCATCTGCCGCAGCGACTATTTCGGCGCACATGGTGTACGGGGTGATAGGGAAGTTCAGCCCGCCGAAACGGCGCGGCATTGTCATTCCGTTCAGTCCGGCCTTGACCATTGCATCCATATTGACTTTGGTGCCGCTGGCATATTCCACACGGCCGTTTGCGCAGTGCGGCCCTTCGAGGTCAACGCTTTCCGCATTCGCAGCGATCACCTCTCCTGTGATTTCCCCGGTGATTTCCAGTACCTTGTCGTATGAATCGATGGCGTCCGCATAGTCCTGCGGAGCGTAGTCATATTGATCCTTGTCCCTATATTCGCGTTCTTTGAGTTCGCAGATGCGCTTCATCATGGGATTGTTCAGATGATAGCGCAGCTCAGGGTGTTCTGTATAGAAATTAGCCATATTATTTGCTGTGTGATTTGTAATATTTGATCATCTTTGGTATCACTTCCTCGACAGTCCCGTTGATGACATAGTCGGCTATCGTATTGATAGGTGCATTAGGATCGTTGTTGACGGAAATGATGATACTGCTTTCCTGCATGCCGGCAATGTGCTGGATCTGTCCGCTGATACCGCAGGCAATATAGAGTTTGGGACGTACGGTGACTCCTGTCTGGCCGATCTGGCGGTCGTGGTCAGCGAATCCTGCGTCCACTGCGGCACGGCTGGCACCCACTTCGGCGTGGAGTTCCTTGGCCAGTTCGAACAGCATGTCGAAACCTTCACGTGAGCCCATCCCGTAACCTCCGGCTACAACGATTGAGGCTCCTTTGAGGTTGTGTTTGGCTTTCTCGACGTGGCGGTCAATCACTTTCACGACATATTCCGTCTCAGGGACGTATTTTGCGACATCGTGACGGATGACTTCTCCCTTGTAGTCCTTGTCCAGGATTTCCATTTTCATCACGCCTTCACGCACTGTAGCCATCTGCGGACGGTGTTCCGGATTGACGATGGTGGCCACGATGTTGCCTCCGAATGCCGGACGGATCTGGTAGAGGAGGTTCTCATAAGTCTTGCCTGCCTTCTTGTCCTCGTAGTCTCCGATTTCAAGTGAAGTACAGTCGGCTGTCAGACCGCTTGTCAGAGCTGATGACACGCGCGGGCCGAGGTCGCGGCCGATGACGGTGGCGCCCATGAGGCATATCTGCGGTTTTTCTTCCTTGAAGAGGTTTATGAGGATTGATGCATGAGGCTGGGATGTATAAGGGAAAAGCCCTTCTGCATCGAATATGTGCAGTTTGTCCACGCCGAAAGGCATTACTTGCTTTTCGATGCCTGCAAGGCCGTAGCCTGCGGCTATGGCTTCCAGTTGGCAGCCAAGCTGGCTGGCCAGCTTACGGCCTTTGGTCAGCAGCTCCAGGCTGACATCGGCAACGGTTGTGCCTTCTATTTCAAGATATACGAATACGTTGTTCATAACTTGTTATCCTATCGTATGGTTTGCTAAAAGTTCTACAATCAGGCCTTCCACGTCAGCATCGCTGCCGGTCATCGTCTTGCTTTCCTTGGCCTGGAACGAGATGTTCTGTACGGTCTTGACCTTGGTAGGGGATCCGTTGAGCCCGCACTGTGCGAGATCGGCATCCACGTCTGCCGCACTCCATTCCGTGATGTTCAGGTACGGGCGTGTGGCATAAAGGTCTGCGTATGGAAGTTCTTCTCCGTCCTTGGCGATCTGTGCCTTTTCCTGCGCGCCCATTGCACGCTTGTATTTCTGTACCAGCTTGGCATTGCGCGGACGGCAAGGTGCAGCGCTTCCGTTCACGGTGATGACCAGAGGAAGCGGAGCCGTAACGGTCTCTACGCCGCCGTCAATATGACGTTTGATGGTGACCTTCTTCCCGGCTTCATCCACATCCAGGATTTCCTCGGCATAGGTCACTTGTGAAAGCCCCAGCTTTTCAGCCACCTGCGGACCTACTTGGGCGGTGTCCCCGTCGATGGCCTGGCGTCCTCCTATGATCAGGTCGTATCCTCCGATCTTGCGGATTGCCGTGGCAAGTGCATAAGATGTAGCCAGGGTGTCAGCTCCTGCGAAAGCTCTGTCTGTGAGCAGGTATCCCCCGTCAGCACCTCTGTACAGTCCCTCACGGATGATTTCAGCTGCACGTCCCGGACCCATTGTGAGCAACGTGACGGTAGAGCCCGGATGAGATTCCTTCAGCCTGAGCGCCTGCTCCAGGGCATTGAGGTCTTCCGGATTGAAGATGGCCGGCAGTGCCGCGCGGTTGATCGTGCCCTCGGCTGTCATGGCATCCTTCCCGACGTTGCGTGTGTCAGGAACTTGTTTAGCCAATACTACGATTTTCAAACTCATGTCAGTGTATTTATATTATACTTAATTGATTTCCATTGGGAAAGGACATGTGTGCCGCGAATGTCGGCACGTCTGCCCGTTTCTCATTGCATCCTGCAAAGTTAAAGAAAATCTGCGAGAAATCAGCGGAATGGAATTTTTTGTGTTCGATTGCAGGTGATCCGGTTGGGATTGAGCTCGCTCCGCTGCGCATTCCCTGCCCCTGCGCCACGGGCGATCTTACATGACGGACCATGTGATCCGGTTGGGATGCGAACCCAAGCCCCACAGTTTAGAAGATGTCGCCTGAAGACGTTATCTCCGCCATCGTGGTAGATTACGTGATGGGCGGTAATGATGAAGATGAGGAATTATGAGAGGCGGTGCACATATTTATCCCAAGGTTAGCGGCAGGAGGGAGACCCTCGTCTGCCGAGTTGATCCGGAGACTATAAAGAGTATCAAGCATCTTGCTGAGTACGGTGGATTAAGTCGCGGAGAAGTTATTGACATAATCATTCAGTGGTATATTAACGTGAGTTCGATGAATTTTAATTATTGAAAATCATCGAACTACCGCTGAGGAGCAGGACGTAAGTCCTGCGACGGGCCCCCGGCGAGGGGGCGGTAGGGGGTGGCGCCCCTTGGAAAGGGGCTGTCGCCACAGCGACTGGGGTTTAAGAAAATTGGATTTCGCAGAAATCCTTAACGACTGTTCGACGAATTCCTTGGTCCTGAGCAACCTAAATTCGTCGAACTGACGTTATATTATAGATTGCCAAAGGCAGGCGTAGCTGCCTCCTATCTCTTTCCATACAGAGCATAGTCGTATAATCGGGGTATATGATTATGCCCATTTCTGATTTACTCCCCCATTTACAAATCGGAACCTCATGAAAATGAAACAAAAAGGGGACAGCCTGCCATGGACCGTCCCCGACTTCTTTTGATGTTGCCAAACAATCAGAAAGAAGTGTGTATGAGTTCATTTCCTAACCTGTGCAGTGCGTTTTCTATCTTGGATATTTGCGCCTTTCTCGGTTTTGTCAGCCCGTGCATATATGACCATATCTGTTTTGCATGAATGCCGGAAATTTTTCCGAGAGCGGTAGGAGTTATTATCCCGGAATAGTACTCCAGCATTGTCCGTACATCCCAATGCACGATAAATTCAAAATCCGAATCAAGCCACTCCGGATATATGTACGCATTGTCTGGTCCGTCCTCTTTCGTGAGCCTCAATGTCTCCAATAGTTCCGACTTTGCCTGTTCCGGGGAGTCCCCCATTCCGAACAGCGCAGGGTGTTCATTGCAATATGCGCTGTAAGTTCCGTCATCCGCTCTGCAAATAGTTATATCAACCTGTTTCATAATTGTATAGATTTATGGGATTTACTACTTTGAAATCCCCATATCCTTCAAAATTTTTCTTGCAAAATTATTGTCAATTTCTTTCCCTTTATGGAAAGGTACCGTGTACCTTTTGCCGTCTTTCTCATAGCGAATATGGCTCCCTTCCTGTCTGACGAATACCCATCCATTTTGAGAAATGATTTTGTGTAATTCTGAAACTTTCATATTTTTTCTGATTGTTTGGCACTGCAAATATAGATAAATTTCTATTAATAATAAAATAAAATTGAAAATTTTCTATTGTTTTATATAATCAATAATCTTGCAGTTCGCCTCGTGTCTTCTTTCCTCCCAGCCCATGTCGTTCCACCGGCCCAATTTACTTTAGAGTTCGGTCCATCCGTCGAAGGAAATCAGAATAGAACTTCCGTTCTTACCGCTTTTAAATATCTGGCTCTTTATTTGATGAACAAAGGTATCCTCTTAAACGAATTATTCTAATTTAAGATTTTGTCTTGATGTGCCTTAAATAGTTGTGTTCCCATGTGTTACAAGGAACGCAACAGTGTTACATACTTCTGATATACAGCTCTATCTTTATGCAGAGTGCAATTTTTATGGGTTCCCTCGTAGTATAAAATAGACTCCATATACACCTCTAGAGCCCTACTCAGTTTATCCTTTCCATAAACTTCATAAATCTTAGAGAGGAAATAATCTCTTAATCCGGAAGAAAT
>CALVDP010000050.1 GCA_944326315.1 uncultured Bacteroidales bacterium | reverse complement strand
CTTTTTTTTCATCTTTTTTTATCCCAAATCCCCACCTGAATACTCATGTCGCTGTATGTCAACAAATTGACCGAATAAATAATCCTGCCCAAGACCGAGTAAAAAAAGGGGGATGACTTTCATTTCGAATTCATCCCCCTTAAAATCTCTGATGATGTCAGAATCTCTTATGACATCAGAAGACTACATCATGCCGCCCATTCCGCCTGCAGGCATTGCAGGAGCCGGCTCTTTCTCCGGAATATCAGTAATGGCGCATTCTGTGGTAAGGAACATTCCGGCCACTGACGCAGCGTTCTCCAATGCGATACGTGACACCTTGGTAGGATCGATGACACCAGCCTCGAACATGTTCACATACTCATCAGTACGGGCATTGTAGCCGAAGTCGTCCTTGCCTTCCCTGATCTTCTGGATAATCACGCTGCCTTCAACACCGGCATTTTCAGCAATCTGACGGAGAGGCTCCTCGATGGCGCGGGCCACGATATGTATACCTGTAGTCTCATCCTCGTTATCACCTTTCATATCTTTCAAGGCTTCTGCAGCACGGATATATGCCACGCCACCGCCAGGGACGATACCTTCTTCGACAGCTGCACGGGTTGCACTCAACGCATCCTCTACCCTATCCTTCTTCTCCTTCATTTCCACTTCCGTAGCGGCGCCCACATAAAGGACTGCGACACCGCCTGCGAGTTTGCCGAGACGCTCCTGGAGTTTCTCCCTGTCATAGTCTGAAGTAGTGGTGGATATCTGTTTCCTGATAAGGTCAGCCCTTTCTTTGATGGCTTCCTTGTCACCTGCACCGTTCACGATAGTGGTGTTCTCCTTGGTGATGACTACCTTCTCTGCCTTGCCCAGCATGTCCGGAGTAGTGTTCTCAAGAGTAAAGCCTCTTTCTTCTGAAACCACAACGGCACCCGTAAGCGTTGCTATGTCCTGAAGCATCTCCTTGCGGCGGTCACCGAAGCCTGGAGCCTTGACGGCAGCAATCTTCAATGTACCACGGAGTCTGTTGACAACCAGAGTAGTCAGAGCTTCGCCATCAACATCCTCGGCTATGATGAGCAAAGACTTGCCCTCACGTGCGATAGGTTCAAGGATTGGAAGAAGATCCTTCATCGTGGATATCTTCTTGTCTGTGATAAGTACAAGCGGTTCTTCGAGGACTGCCTCCATCTTATCTGCGTTGGTCATGAAATAAGGAGATATGTAGCCCCTGTCGAACTGCATTCCTTCCACAACCTTCACCTCAGTATCTGTACCCTTGGCCTCTTCTACGGTAATGACACCGTCTTTCTTCACCTTGGACATTGCATCTGCTATGAGCTTGCCGATATAGCCGTCGTTATTGGCTGATATGGTACCTACCTGCTCAATCTTGGAATAGTCGTCACCGACTTCCTGGCTCTGGGCCTTGAGGCTCTCCACAACCTTGGCGACAGCCTTGTCGATACCCCTCTTCAGATCCATCGGATTTGCGCCTGCAGTAACATTCTTAAGGCCGACATTGATGATAGCCTGGGCGAGCACAGTGGCAGTCGTAGTACCGTCACCGGCCTGCTCGTTGGTCTTGGATGCCACTTCCTTGACCATCTGGGCACCCATGTTCGCAAACCTGTCCTCAAGCTCTATCTCCTTGGCGACAGTCACGCCGTCCTTCGTCACCTGAGGCGCTCCGAATTTCTTATCAATCACCACATTACGCCCCTTCGGACCAAGCGTCACCTTAACAGCGTTTGCCAAAGCGTCTGCGCCCTCTTTCATCTGGGCACGTGCTTCTACATTGAATTTGATATCTTTTGCCATAATTCAGTTCTCCCGATTATATATAATACACCTTATAATATTACAGAGTAGCCAATATGTCTGACTGCTTCATGATAAGATAGCTCTTGCCATCCACCGTAATCTCTGTACCTGCATATTTGCCATAAAGGACAGAATCCCCGACTTTCACCTCCATAGGCTCATCTTTCTTCCCAGGACCGGTCGCCAAGATGGTGCCCTGCTGTGGTTTCTCTTTCGCCGTATCAGGAATATACAGTCCTGCCGCTGTCTTGGTCTCAGCCTCTTTTGGCTCAACCAATACTCTATCTGCCAATGGTTTGATCATAACTTTATAAATTTTGAATTTTGTCTTTTATTGCAGCGTTCCGAACGCTGACGTCCGCTCTTTGGACAAAAGGGATGCCAACCAAAGAAACTGACAAATTGTCACGCACCGGTATGAAGAATTGTCATAAGGAAGATATTCATGAAATATTTCCTTATTTTTGCAGATTGCTATCCTGCACCATGCGCGGCATGGCATTCGGGAATTACGGGACAGGATAATATTACATGAATTCGATGAAATTCATTCCATTCATTTCATCGAATTCTCTCTATGGAGAACGATGTCCGGCGTAAGAAGCCGCGACCGGAGGAAGCGAAACCGACGACAAACCGAATGGAATACCGGACTGGTACGGATATTCCTGAGGTGCGGAGGAGGAAAACCTGTCAAGGTTAATCCCCCGGGTGCAGGGTGTTAGGATGGGCAGGTCCAGGTTAAACTGAAGTTTTTCCATATCCTCACCTCGGCAATTTGTGCAGGCACAATTGCACTCTGTTCGTCAATGGTTTCGCAGAAAGACATTTGAGGGTGACCAAAAGTCACTTTTGAGTCACCCTCACGAAAAAAGAAAGGGATTTCGAAGAAATCGTAACGTCAGTTCGACGGAATCTCTGATATTGAACGGAATAATCCTTCGAACTGACGTTAATATTGGGTAATACATGGAAAAGTCAAGGAAACTATATCCGATGAAATTCACCCCCATTGAAATCAGTCACAGCTGGGGGAAAGAATATATGATGCTGGCAGACCTCGGCATTGAGGATTCTGTCGTGGAATCAGGATGGCTGTCAGAGAACTCGATAGGCGACATAATGGAAACATACCTCGAGCGTGTCGTCGGAGAAGACACCTACAACTATTTCGGCAGACAATTCCCTGTCACAGTCAAGATACTTGACATCAACGGCGAAATGCCTGTGCGCGTTCATCCCGACGACGAAGTGGCCGGACAGAGATATGACGCCCTTGGAGGCAAAGAATTCTGGTATATAACCGACGCAGGGAAAGACTCCAGGATATATGCAGGCTTCTCACGTGACATTACCGCACAGGAACTGTATGACAGATGCCGTGACGGATCAATTAAGGACGCTATGAACACATTGCATCCGTCAAAGGACGGTTTCCTGACTGTCTATCCGGGCACGGTTCATTCCGCTGGACACGGGCTCAGGATAGCGGTGATCAAGGAAGCGTCAGAACTCCCTTTCACGTTGTCAGGAGACGACGGGACTGATGCCACCGGACATCTGGCGGAGGCACTTGACTTCATAGCTCTGGAAAAATCGGCTGCCGCAGTCTTGTCCGAAGGCGAAAAAGATGGCCTGTATGAAAAATTATCATGCGGGCCCGAATTCAACATAAGCAGGATCAGCCTGTCAGCTCCTGTCAGAAGCCAGGCCGGGGACGGCAGCTCCTATATAATATATATGTGCATTGCGGGTGCAGCATCTATCCAGGTACCGGCTGCAGGCCCTGAAGGAAAGAAAAAGACAGACAATTATCAGCTCGGCAAAGGCGAGATGCTGCTCATTCCGGCAGAAGTGCAGGAATTCTACCTGATACCCGCCGAAAGGGATACGATGCTTCTTGAAATCACCCCAGGCAGGCATGACGATACTGACGGATATATCAACCCTGATACGGAGCCATTCCTTGAAGGAGAAGACTATGAAGGGCTTGAGGATGAAAATGATGAAGAAAACGGCATCGTCCCGGAGCAAGACGTCGACATGATGCGGGAAAAGAGCCCGCGCGGGAAACACGACATGGACTGGAAATGACAATAAGGATGACATGCAATGGCTGAAGAGACAAGAATAGACAAATACCTGTGGTCAATCAGGGTATTCAAGACCAGAAGTGACGCCACTGACGCATGCAAAGGCGGCAAGGTAAGGATCAACGGAGCGGATATCAAGCCGTCAAAGACTATAAAGCCGGGCGACATCATTGCCGTCAGGAAGGGTGCGGTATGCTATCAGTACCGGGTGCTGGCCATTATAGACAAAAGACAGGGAGCCAAGCTCGTACCGCAGTTTGCCGAGAATATAACCCCTCAGGAAGAGCTCGACAAACTCAAGGCTCCGGTAGAAACGTTTTTCCTCAAGAGAGACAGGGGAAGCGGACGGCCTACGAAGAAAGAACGCAGGCAGATGGACACATTGTGGGATTCGCTCAGCTTCGAGGTTCCTGACGATGTGGCAGAGAAACTTGCCTCCGAATTCGGTCTGGACGACGGTGAGGATGACGGTTTCTACGAAGACTGAATATTTTTTCATGGAAATATTCAAAATTTTCATTTTCTCTGCAACATAACCGTATGACATTGCATCTATCAGTCAGGTTTAGGTTTTAGTACACGTTTAGACGTCAGTCCCTGCATAAGGGCCGGCGTCTTTTCTTTTTCCATGGCATACCGGGCCCGGAGTCCGGAGCCGAAAACCAATTGTCCCGCATGTTCCGCCATCGCCGGACAGACCCGCAGAAGGTCATTACCGTGCAGAAACACACCAGGTCCGGGACATCACGTCAATCTGACGTTAAACACCGTCTCGTAACGGCTTACAAAACACCACATATTTATTTAATAATCAACAGGCAAAATCCGAACTTAGCGTATTTATTACACTCTGTTTGTCTTATTGTGTCATTAATTCTAATTTTGTGTACAAGATTTTAAAAGCCACATAAGGAAAACATCATGACAATCGAGACCAGTTCGGCAATTTCAGTAGACTGCGCAGTTTTCGGATTCGACGGCAAAAGCCTGAAGGTCCTGCTCATCAAGAGAAGATATCCAATCGACGACCTTTCTGCCGATGACCTGAAGCTGCCAGGGGCCATGATTCTCGAAAACGAGACCTTGCCGGAAGCAGCAGAACGCGTGCTGGAAGAAAGCACGGGACTGAGCAACATCTATCTTAAGCAGACCTCCATATTTTCCGCCCCGGACAGGGTAAATGAAAAAGAAATGGAGTGGATATGCAAATTCCACGGAATCAATACCAGGAGGGTGGTGACAGTCGGATATTACGCACTTGTGAAACTCAACCAGGGTATAGTGAACTACACCCACAGGAAGGGTGCGAGATGGGTGGAAGTAGACTCCATCAGAAGCCTCATCATGGATCACATGGAGATTCTGGCGGATGCCTTGTCCAACCTCCAGAAAGAAATCACCCATACGCCGGTGGCATTCGAGCTTCTGCCGAAGAAATTCACGATATTCCAGTTGCAGAGTCTTTTTGAGGCCATCTCCGGCGTCAAGATCGACAACAGGAATTTCAGGAAAAAGATACTGACATCCGGGCTCATAGCACCGAGCGGAGAATACGAGAAGAATGTGTCCCACAAGCCGGCCCAGTTCTATACGTTCAACAAGTCAGTCTACCACAAGGCCATGAAAGACAAGTTCAAGCTGAATTTCATCAACAACTGGACATATTGATCAGATCATCATGAAAAGCATAGGAATAGACATCGGATCCTCATCCGTCAAGGTATCTCTTCTGGACATAGCGAGCGGGAAATGCCTCGCGTCATCCACAAACCCGGGGACGGAAATGCCGATCAAGGCCGTCAACAGCGGATGGGCGGAGCAGGATCCTCGCATGTGGTGGAAATACGTATGTGAAGGAATAAGGAAAGTATCCCAGGAACACTCCCTGGCTGACCTGAAGTGCATTGGCATAACATATCAGATGCACGGACTGGTCTGCCTCGACAGGAACGGCAATCCAGTCAGGGACGCCATTATATGGTGTGATTCAAGGGCGGTTGAAACAGGGCGGGAAGCCATGGAGAAGATAGGAAAGGAAAAATGCCTGTCGCACCTGCTCAATTCTCCGGGAAACTTCACCGCGTCAAAGATGGCATGGGTAAAGCGCAATGAGCAGGACAGCTTCGGAAAGACTGACAAGTTCTTCCTGCCTGGCGATTATGTGACATATATGCTGTCCGGAGACATCCATACCACAGAGACAGGACTTTCAGAACAGATACTGTGGGATTTCAAGGAAAACAGACGCGCGGACTTCGTGGCCGGATATTACGGAATTCCACTGTCCATGATACCTGACACCGTCCCGGCAATCGGCATACAGACAGTCACAGGCAGAGAAGCGGAAAAGCTGCTCGGCATACCGGTCGGTACCCCGATATCGTACAGGGCGGGAGACCAGCCGAACAATGCCTTCTCTCTGAATGTACTTGATCCTGGCGAAATAGCAGCCACAGGCGGTACAAGCGGTGTCGTGTACGGGGTGACAGACACGCCTGAAGCAGACAAACTCTCAAGGGTGAATACGTTTGTCCACGTGTCATCTGCCAAAGATGCACCAAGATACGGTATCCTCCTGTGTATCAACGGCACAGGCATCATGAATGCATGGGTAAGAAGGAATTTCTGCAACGGAACAGGATATGACCGGATCAATGACATCGCCTCTTCTGCCCCTGCAGGATCAGACGGCGTGACAGTACTTCCATTCGGGAACGGTGCGGAAAGGGTGCTTGAAAACAGGTTCACCGGAGCCTCGATATCCGGACTCGACCTCAACAGGCACAGTCTGCCCCACATACTGAGGGCTACCCAGGAAGGCATAGCATACTCGTTCCGTTACGGGATAGACATCATGAAAGACATGGGACTGAAGCCCAACATCATAAGGGCCGGGAACGCAAACCTGTTCCTCTCCCCGCTGTTCAGGCAGACGCTTGCCACTCTTTCCGGTGCGGACATAGAACTGTATGACACCGACGGGGCTCTCGGGGCGGCCAGAGGTGCGGCTCTCGGCGCAGGACTGTACAAGTCAAGGGAAGAGACCTTCGCCTCGCTTGCAAAGATGGAGGTGATACATCCGGACAGCCACGAAAAGGATGTCCTGGAAGAAAGTTTCGCCAGATGGAAAGACATACTCGGACGGTCGCTATGACAATTATCGCAAATTCAGATATAAATTACTAAAAACAAGCAGATTATGGCAACAAAAGAATTTTTCCCTAACATCGGCAAGATACCTTTCGAAGGCACTGCCAGCAAGAATCCTATGGCTTTCCACTACTATGAGCCTGAAAGGATGGTCCATGGAAAGAAGATGAAGGACTGGCTGCGGTTCTCCATGGCATGGTGGCACACCCTCGGGGCAGACGGTTCCGACCAGTTCGGCACCGGTACCAAGAAATTCCCATGGAACGAAGGGGCTACCGCTCTTGACAGGGCCAAGGCGAAAATGGATGCAGGATTCGAGATCATGCAGAAAATCGGCTTCGAATACTACTGCTTCCACGATGTTGACCTGATAGAGGAAGGCAAGACTCCTGAAGAATACGAGAAGAACATGAAGGATATCGTGGCCTACGCAAAGCAGAAACAGGCCGAGACCGGCATCAAGCTTCTCTGGGGTACTGCGAACGTGTTCGGACATCCGAGGTACATGAACGGCGCCGCTACAAATCCTGACTTCCCTACTGCAGCGCGGGCCATGCTCCAGATCAAGAACGCCATCGATGCGACAATCGAGCTCGGCGGAGAGAACTACGTGTTCTGGGGCGGACGTGAAGGCTATATGTCACTTCTCAACACCGACATGAAGAGGGAGAAGGCACATCTTGCCACCATGCTCAAGAAAGCACGTGACTATGCAAGGGCCAAGGGCTTCAAAGGCAACTTCCTGATCGAGCCTAAGCCGATGGAGCCGATGAAGCATCAGTATGACGTGGACACAGAGACTGTAATAGGCTTCCTCCGTGCGAACGGGCTTGACAAGGACTTCAAGGTCAACATCGAAGTCAATCACGCAATCCTCGCAGGACATACCTTCGAACATGAACTCCAGTGTGCGGTAGACGCAGGGATGCTCGGCTCGATCGACGCCAACAGGGGTGACTACCAGAACGGATGGGATACGGACCAGTTCCCTGTCGACTTGTATGAACTCGTACAGGCAATGCTCGTAATCGTACGTGCAGGAGGTTACATGGGCGGCGGATCCAACTTCGACGCCAAGACAAGAAGGAACTCCACAGACCTGGAGGACATCTTCATCGCGCATATTTCCGGAATGGATATCATGGCAAGGGCTCTGCTCATAGCAGCTGACATCATTGAGAATTCAGACTACGAGAAGATGCTTCACGACAGATATTCTTCTTACGATTCAGGAGAAGGAAAGAGATTCGAGGACGGAGAAATGAGCCTGGAAGAAGCTGCCGACTACGCACGCAAACACGGCGAGCCACAGATGATAAGCGGCAAACAGGAGCTCTACGAGACCCTTATTAATCTCTATATCAAATAAACCATGAGTACAAACGGTCAGAACAGGGCATATCTGTTTTCAATAGTGCTCATTGCCGTTATAGGCGGCCTGCTCTTCGGATATGACACGGCAGTCATATCCGGGGCCGAGCAGGCCCTTGATTCTTTCTTCAGGGGAGCCACGGATTTCACCTATACCAAGCTTATCCACGGTTTCACCGCATCAAGTGCCCTGATAGGATGCATCATCGGCGGAGCAATATCCGGAGTGCTGGCATCGGCACTCGGAAGAAAGAAGTCACTTCTGATAGCGGGAATGCTGTTTTTCGTGGCTTCGATCGGATCCTGGTGTCCTGAAAGCGGGATACTTCCATACGGACAGCCGTCACTCCAGCTGCTGATAGCATTCAATATTTACCGTATAATAGGCGGTATCGGCGTAGGTCTGGCATCGGCGATCTGCCCTATGTACATTGCAGAGATCTCCCCTGCCAACATAAGGGGTACCCTCGTGTCATGCAACCAGTTCGCCATCATTTTCGGCATGCTTGTAGTGTATTTCGTGAACTACCTGATACGCAACAACCTGGCTGACACCCAGGAAGAGATACAGGCCGCAATGGTGGAAATCGGATGGAGAAGGATGTTCCTGTGCAATGCCATTCCTGCAGGTATTTTCTTCCTGCTTGTTTTCCTCGTGCCCGAGACTCCGAGATATCTCGTGATGAAAGGCAAGGAAAGCTCTGCACTCAGGATATTGTGCAAGATCAACGGTCCTGATGAAGGCGCACGAGTGCTGGAGGATATCAAGGCAAACCTCGTAGAAAAGAAGGAAAGCCTTCTGTCATACGGCATCACTGTCATAATAGTGGGTGTGCTCCTGTCCTTCTTCCAGCAGGCGATAGGCATAAACGTAGTCCTCTACTATGCTCCGCGCATATTCGAGAACATGGGTGCGAGCGTAGACGCGTCAATGATGCAGACGGTGGTGATGGGTATCGTGAACATCATCTTCACCCTCGTGGCCATATTCACAGTGGACAAGTTCGGAAGAAAGCCTCTGCTGATTATCGGCTCCACAGGCATGATGATAGGAATGGTGGCACTGTCCATATTCTCATTCACAGACATGATCGGCATAGGCGCGCTGATATTCATCATCATCTACACCGCATCGTTCATGATGTCATGGGGGCCTATATGCTGGGTGCTGATTTCCGAGATTTTCCCGAATACGATCAGGTCACAGGCCGTAGCCATCGCTGTGGCCATGCAGTGGGTGTCAAACTTCCTTGTGTCATCGACCTTCCCGTCACTGAGCGCGTGGAATATAGGCGGGACATGGCTGATATACGCCGCCATGGCGCTTCTTTCCGCCATATTCGTATGGAAAGCCGTGCCTGAGACAAAAGGCAAGACACTTGAAGACATGTCAAGACTTTGGAAAAAACGTTAGGAACGGCCGGAACAGATTTCCGGAAAACAAGAGACGGCGCCGCACAATGTCAGAATCCCTGCAGGGAACATGATCTTGTGCGGCGCTGTCTTTCTGTCACTGCATTTCAATACGGACGTTGTCAATCCAAAGAATATTGCCCACACCTCCGTAGAAAGGAGGATTGGAGCTTGCAAGGAAGGTAAGGATAAGATAATTCGGCTCTGCGTCTGCTTCGGTCCAGCCGTCTTCCTGCACCATGACCTTCTTCCCTTTGCTGTTGATGCAATAGAATGCTGTCTCAGGATCATTTTTGAGTCCCATGTACTCCTCATAGAAAGGCTCACCCGTAATATCTCCGTACACCACTTCCATCCTGCTGCTGTCTTTCCATTCCGTGACATTCTCGTCTATCCGCTTTATCGCGGAGCCGACCCTGAGGGCATGCACCTCCCCGTCTTCATCCTCCCAGCGTTTCTGCAGCACCATATATACAATAGGATAGTCAGGATAGCCCATATTCTTCAAAGGAGAGAATCCTGTACCCCTCACAGTCTCATGCCCCACATCAGCCTTATAGTCAAAAACCAGGGCAGTCGGCCTTCCCTCGAACGGCACGCCGTACAGGACCTTTGTCATGGGTGCCTTGGTATCCTTTATCGGCTCTTCCAGCGCACCTATGAACATGGCACCCTGGCAGGTGACATCCATATTGATCATTCCGAGGACCTTGACAGATTCTATATGGGTCTCAAGCCTGGCGCAATACCCGTCTCCCCTCGGCTCGGGATACACGGTATTGCTTGTCTTGGTGACCCCGGCAACGACAGCCAGCACATTGTTGGTCCTCCAGAGATAGCCGTCCGGGGCGACATAAGGTTCACGCGTCTGTGTTATCTCCCCGTCCCCGTAAAATTCGTAAAGTTCGGCAGTCTTGCCTCCGATGATGCCGGATTCCTTGACCTGGCGTGCAGACCAGCTGTCAAATGTTCCGTAAGATCCTATTGCCTCCACAATATCATCCTGTGCCGACAACAATGCGGAAGACAAGGACATGGTTAAGAAAAAAATAATTGTCCGTCTCATAAAAATTGACTAAATATGCAGAATATTGTCCTGACAAAGGTAATATTTTTATTATGAATAATTGGTATCGGCACCTAAAGATAACAGCATCAATAGCGGCGGCATTGCTGTCTCTCTCCCCGGTCTGCATGGCAGGACCGGCCATCAGGTCCGTATTCATGCTCACGCAGCCGGACGGAACGACTTTCAGTGCAAGATTGAGAGGTGACGAATTCATGAAGATACTTACCACCGCAGACGGATGTGCCATAAGCCAGGATGAAGAAGGATGGTACCGCTATGCAAGCTATGCAGATGACGGGACAAAAACCATGACAGACTATAAGGTCGGCAAGGATACGCCTGTCGGAGTACTTGCCCAAAGCCGGATCATCCCTTACCGGACACTGACAGAGATAGCTTCCGTGTCACGGATGGAGTACGGTCCTGCGGTACGGGGACAGAGCCTGATGGCCAGGACAAGGGCTGCCGCCGGCATAGCCACGAAAAGTCAGGACCAGGTGACGGAGAAACACGGCATAGTGATCCTGGCACAATTCTCCGACCTTCAATTCCAGTCAGGACACACAAGGGCTTCATTCGTCTCCCTGCTCACACAGCAGGGCTACAGTCTCGACGGAGCTGACGGATCTGCAATGGATTATTTCAATGACCAGTTTTCAGGATATTTCACCTTTTCCTTCGATGTGAGCGACATAGTGACCCTGTCCCACGGCTATGCCTACTACGGGCAGAATGTCGGAAGTGACAGGCAGGATGCCAGGCCGGCGGAAATGGTGAGTGAGGCATGCAGGCTGGCGGACAGTCAGATAGATTTCTCCAAATATGACGATGACGGGGACGGCGAGGTGGACAATGTATTCATATTCTTCGCCGGAGGAGACGAAGCCGAAGGGGCCGGTGAAAACCATATATGGTCTCATGCCTGGTATGTCAAGGACGGGGCCGGTATAACACTTGAGCTTGACGACAAGAAAATCAACAGATACGCCTGTACGGCGGAGCTCAGACGCACTGGAGAGGGCAACAGCTACACGCTGGCGGGAATAGGCACCTTCTGCCACGAGTTCAGCCATACATTGGGGTTGTCCGACTACTATGACACGGACTACGAAGGAAGCGGAGGCATGTCCGACGCCATGTGGGGTTCGACTGCCCTGATGGATGCCGGCAACAGCAACAATAACGGGAATACGCCCCCGAATTTCAGCGCGGCGGAAAGAGATGAGCTCGGGATTTACGAGCCGGAGATTCTCACGGCAGGCACGCATGTCCTTGAACCGGTGAATATCGAAGGCAAATATTACAAGATGGAGACAGGGACGGACGGGGAATATTTCCTGTTCGAATGCAGGGCGGAAGAAGGATGGGACAGATACATAGGAGGAAGCGGGCTGCTCATATACCATATAGACAAGTCCGGCAATGCGTCCGGCTACTCACAGTCCGCCGGAAGGGAGCTGACAGCCAGGGAGAGATGGGACAAGTACGAGGTCAACTGCAACCCTGACCACCAGTGCGCCGACCTGATAGAGGCTCTGAGTACGGCCGGGAATGTGTCCCAGGTGTTTTTCCCATACAGTACGGGATCATCGGACATCAATGCATTCACGCCGCTTACAGATCCAGCCTTCGTGTTCTGGGACAACAGCCAGTCACCTCTGGCGATTACATCCATCGAAAGGAGCGGAGACAACATCATACTGACAGTCAATGAATTCACCGGCGAGATCCAGGCTCCGTCCAATGTCTCGTCCCAGATATACCAGGACGCAGCCATCATCACCTGGGAAGCCTCTTCGGAATACGAGGGGACAGGCAAGATAAGATGGAAGAAAAGCTCCGGAGAAGAAGATTTCACGACAGTGGAAGTCGAGCCTTACGATGAAGGGAAATATTCCTGCACTATCGACGGGCTGACGCCTCTCACCCCGTACAAGTGCGAGATATTCTTCGAGTCCGAAGAGGTAGAAAGCAAGTCGGTGGCATGCAATTTCACCACCAAGTCGCCGCGAGACAAGAACTATCCGTTCATCTACCTTTATTATATGAAGAGGAACGATGACGGGACATTCCCATCCGGAAGCAAATTCCCGCTGAGGATGTATAACGCATATACTGCGGAAAAAATAGTGTGGTATATGGACGGCAAGGAAATTTCCGTCGACGGAAGCGGCTTCTACACTCCGTCGGCATCCGGAGAACTGAAAGCCGAGATATTCTATGAGGACGGCAGCAAGAGCATTGTGACCAAGACCATAACCATAAAATAACGTGAATTCGATGAAATGAATGAAATGAATGAAATGAATTTCAGAGAATTACCTCTATAGAGGACGAAGTCCGGCGTAAGTTCTCCCCTACGCAGGGGAGAATTTAAGAGGGGTGACACGAAAAAGGAAAGGGATTTCGAAGAAATCGTAACGTCAGTTCGACGGAATCTCTGATACTGAACAGAATAATTCGTCGAACTGACGTTAAAATAGATGCGGGCGTCGGAGCTTGTGCCGGCCCGAACATGACGGGAAAATGAAGAGAATAGCGAAAATACTTGCACTGCCGCTGCTGGCGTCGTCCATGGCCGCAGTGTCCGGATGTGACCGGGGCTTCAATCTGGAGCAATTCATGCAGGAGAGCGACATAGGACTGTCCATCAAGGGCAACTACATACTGAGATACGACCCTTCGGACTGCCAGATCGGGTTCAATGAGAGCCGCAATGAATTCTGGGTGACCGATGACACCATGGCCAATTATTTCATATTGAAATGCAGGTCCTTCCCTGAAGCGGGAGAAACCGTCAAGGCAGACCTGACATATACCACGGACGATGACCTGAAGGTGAGGTCGGACCTGACATTCCAGGTCACGGAATATGATTCGTCTGCGGAAACCATAAGTCTGTGGAGCCAGGCCGGCAGGATCGGGGTAATAGTAAAGGTCCTCAGATAAATGGTATGCGGAACCGAAATTATTATTAAATTTGCGCGCGTATCGGAAAACGAACATAAAAGTATAAAGGTTATGAGAAAAAACATTGTTGCCGGCAACTGGAAAATGAACACGACAGTTGCAGAAGGCGTTGAACTTGCCAAGGCAGTAGCTGCCAAGGCATCGGAAGTCCCTGCTTCAGTAAAGCTTGTTATCGCCCCTCCATTCACACACCTTGTGCCTGTGGCTGAAGCCATAAAGGGGTCATCGATAGGTCTTTCTGCCCAGAACTGCGCAGACAAGGAAAAAGGGGCATACACAGGAGAAGTATCTGCAGACATGCTTGTATCGGCCGGATGCAGCTATACCATACTCGGACACTCGGAGAGAAGGCAGTACTACGGAGAGACTGACACCAAACTCGTGGACAAGGTAAAACTTGCCATATCAAAAGGACTCTCCCCTATCTTCTGCGTTGGCGAGAACCTGGAAGAGCGTGAGGCAGGACGTCATTTTGACGTAGTCTCCGAACAGGTCAAGAATGTGCTTTACACTCTTTCTGCAGAGGAAATGTCAAAGGTAATCATAGCCTACGAGCCTGTATGGGCTATCGGCACCGGCAAGACTGCGACTGCAGAACAGGCACAGGAGATCCACGCATGCATCAGGAAGGTCGTGGCTGAAAAATTCGGTGCACTTGCAGACGAGACCACTATCCTCTATGGAGGAAGCTGCAAGCCTTCAAATGCCAAGGAGCTGTTCGCATGCCCTGACATAGACGGCGGTCTTATCGGCGGTGCCGCACTCAAGGCCGAGGACTTCATCGCGATAGCCCTGTCATTCTGACAGCAACTGACGATAATATCCAGCAATATTAAGGGGTTGTGTCGAAATACGTAATTTCGGGACAGCCCCTTCCAAGTACAAGAAGAATCAAACTCATCAGAAGACATGAAAAACATCATCATGGCCATGGGGGCATTGACTGCCATTGCAGCGTCCTGCACCCAGAATCCGGCAAGAGACCTGCAGGCACGGGTGGACGAATACGCTACCGTAGAAGTGAAATCCCCGCTTATCGAAAGCCTCTCGGACAAGGACAAGCAAGTCCTGAACCTGCTCAGGGAGGCAGGGAAAGTCATGGACGGGCTTTTCTGGAAACAGACTTTCGGAGACAAACATGAAATGGAAGTCATCGACGACCAGGCGATGAAAGATTTCGCCATGATCAACTACGGACCGTGGGACAGGCTTGAAGACAATTCCCCTTTTGTGCCGGGATACGGAGAAAAACCTCTCGGCGCCAACTATTATCCTGCCGATATGACAGCGGAGGAATGGGAAGCATTCGATGATCCGGACAAATACAGTCCATACACGGTGATAAGAAGGGATGAAAACGGAAAACTGAAATGCGTATGGTACAGGGACGAATACAGGAAGGAACTGGAACTGGTATGCCGCTACCTGGAAGAAGCTGCGGCCATCACTGAAAACAGTGGTCTGAAGAATTATCTCACCAAGAGGGCAGAAGCCTTCCGTACAGATGAATACTTCGAAAGCGACCTTGCATGGATGGACATGAAAGACAGCAAGATAGATGTTGTCATCGGACCTATAGAGAACTACGACGACAAGCTGAATGAATGCAAGACTTCATACGAGTGCTTCATCCTGCTGAAAGACGAGAAAAGAAGCCAGGAGCTTGAGAAATATGTCTCGATGCTGCCAGAACTCCAGAAAATCCTGCCATGCCCGGAAGAATACAAGACGTTCGTCCCGGGGACATCCTCTGACCTGAACGTATATGATGCCATCTATTACTCCGGAGACTGCAACTGCGGAAGCAAGACAATAGCCATCAACCTGCCGAATGACGACAAGGTGCAGGCACTGAAAGGCGCAAGAAGACTGCAGCTGCACAACAGCATGAATGCCAAATTCGGGAAGATACTGCTTCCGATCGGGCGTCTTCTGGTCGAGCCTGAACAGCAGAAGCACCTGCGTTCCGAAGCTTTCTTCTGGAATGTCACCTTCCATGAGGTGGCGCACGGACTCGGAGTGAAGGAGACTGTGAACGGAAAGGGCAGCGTGGACGAGGCCATGGGCTCTGAAAAGACTACATGGGAAGAGGCCAAGGCTGATATCCTGGGACTTTTCATGGTATGCAAGCTGATAGACATGGGTGAAATCCCACTGATATCCAAGGAAGACGCCATCACCACATTCATAGCCGGGCTGGTGCGGTCGGTACGTTTCGGCTCCGCATCTTCGCACGGCAAAGCCAACATGATGTGCTACAACTACATGAAGGAGCAGGGTGCATTCTCCCGCAACAAGGACGGGCAATATCACATAGACTTCGACAAGGCACTGTCCGCCATAGATTCGTGGGCGGCATTGATTATCAAGACTCAAGCCACAGGAGATGTTGAGTTTGCAAGATCATTCTCACAGTCCCATGCCGTCGTACCTGAAGCACTTTCTGCCGACATAGCCAACATCAACGCACACAACATACCACGCGACATCAAGTTCGACTTCGTGTGGTAACGTGACAGACTTGACTGGAATAAAGGGGCTGCATCAAAATGAGTGTTTTGATGCAGCCCCTTTAAGGTGTGTAAGAATTAGCAAAATGCAAGACATTGAGGATAAGGGCGACAGGAGTTTACTGGAGTAAATGACTTAGCCCGAATTCCGAAAATAACGCAGCAGTTTGCAATTATGACACAACGTCTTTTCTTTTCGATGCAGATGTCCGGATTATTCGCCCGTAGTGCCGGAAGTGCCGCCTTCGCCGAGAGGGCTGTCAATGATGGTGACAGTCACTTCCTTGACCTGCTCGCTGGTGCCTACATAGTTCACATTCCTGCCGACGAAAGTCACGGTATAGGTTCCCGCTTCTTCAAAGGTATAGGAGTATGAAGTCATGTAGTTCTGCATGTTCTTGATGACAGTTCCCGTGTCATTTGAAACAGCATTCAGCATCTGCGGAGTCGTGACTACCCA
>CALVDP010000049.1 GCA_944326315.1 uncultured Bacteroidales bacterium | reverse complement strand
GCAGAAGCCGAGATCAGAGCAAATTTATTTGCTCTGCCGAGGCGCCACAGTATAAGTGGACATTTATGGCCAAATATCGCAGAAGCCGAGAGCAATCTTGGAGGCGCAACAGGATATGTGGCCGCAGGCCAAATATCACAGAATTATGGAACAGAAGCATGAAGGAAAAGTCCCGTAGGGACCGCGACTGGGAGTCGCGCAATCCCCCTAACCGAGTGGTGAGCCGAGTGGCATGTCGGAATGTATTCCGATATGCCCGAGGCGGAACGAGGAAAAGCAATGTAATTGCTTAATAGGGGTCGTGAGCGGTTTATGAGAATGTCCGGTGGACATTCGAAAGCGAGCAGAGGGGTTAGGATGAATTCAGTCTTTCGCAGAAAGACAAAAGGGGACTCAAAAGAATTTTGAGTCGTCCCCGTGGCGCCTGCAGGCACCACGGCACCACCTACATCCTGATGCCGGATGCCAGGGAAATTAGAATGAAAAGATGGAGATAGTCGGCAAGAGCTATCCTGAGATCCTTCATCACGGACTGCAGATTATTGTCCACTTTCTTGACCGGAATGTCGAGAGCTTCCGCTATTTCCTTGTAGCTCATGCCTTCCACCATCCGTTTGATGTAGATCATCCTTGTCATCGGAGAATAACTCCCGAGCCGTTTCCTGCAGATGTCGAGGATGTCCTCCACGTACAGCTCCGCCGGATTGCAGCTTTCTATGGCCCTGGTGTAGAATTCCATTGCGGACTGTTCCCTCTGCCTGATATTCTCGTAGACTCCAAGGTGGGCGGCAGAATCGCGTCTGTAGTTGATGCATGCATTTTTTACAGAGACGTATATGTAAGGGAGTATCCTGTCCCGGTCTATCTTCTCCCGAGATTCCCACAGTTTCAGGAACGCACTGCTGACGATGTCTCTTGCCGCCTCCTTGTCACGCACGGAGAAATACGCGAATCTCTCCAGCATATCTCTGCTGTCATTGAAGACCTGGCGGAACAATATGTCGTCACATCCGTTGTTTCTTTCCATTGGGTAAGAATTTGGTCGTAAAAATATGGAATTTTTTTAGGAATCGGCGGCAGAAGCGTGTAATTAATTATGAAGTCCGGAAAAAAACACGCAGATGAAAGTAGACAGAAACTTGATGTACAGGTTCTTCCAGAATGAAAACACTGAGGAAGAGGCGGAAGTCCTGGGAAAATGGCTCAAGGAGAGTGAAGCGAACGAGCAGGAATTCAGGAAAGCCTATGATGTCTTTCTTGTAAGCCAGATGTTCCTGACCTCGGAAGAGGTCGCCAAGGTGCGCAGGCAGTCTGAGAAGCAGATGGCCAGACGCAGGCGTCTGGTGCGGGCCGTATGCTCTACTGCCGGCATAGCAGCATCGCTTGTGCTCGGCTTTTTCATCTCCGACTATTTCTTCACCAGGCCAGTTGAGAAGCTGGTGAAAGAGAGCACCATGGCTTTTTCGAACAGCCCGGGACAGATCACTACCATCACTCTTCCTGACGGGACGGTGGTCAACCTCAATGCAGACAGCAGGATCGAGTACCCGGCGGTATTCTATGGGGACGAGAGGCGGGTGAAGCTTGAAGGCGAGGCCATTTTCGATGTCGAGCATGACGAGAATAAACCCTTTGTCGTAGAGACATTCAAATACGACATCAATGTCCTCGGAACCAAATTCGACGTGACTGCCGAAAAGGACAAGAACATGTTCTCCACGGCATTGATGGAAGGAAGGATAGCGCTGACGGACAAGAACGGCGGACGGTGCTGCGAGATGACAGAGAACACGGTAGCCACGTATGAGAACGGAAGACTGAAGCTTTCGTCGCTTGACAACAGGGATGATTTCCTTTGGACCGAGGGCATTATTTCGGCCGCAGGGCTTTCGTTTGACCGGCTTATGGAAAAATTCGAGAAATACTATAATGTAAAAATCGTCCTCCGCTGCGAGACACTGCCGAAAATCGGATACGGCAGGCTGCGCATAAGGATTTCGGACGGTATATATACCGCACTTGACATCCTGAAAAGGACATCGGACTTCACCTACGCCTATGACACGACGGAAAGTGTCATCTATATTTATTAGATTATGCGGAAATTAATAACACTACAAAACCGACTGCCTATGGATACCGGATAAAAACAGATAAGAAAAAAGCCTGCAGATGCTGCAACACCTGCAGGCCGTCCAATCCTGATAACACTAAATGATTGAACTCTGAAGCAGACCATGACTGCTTCAAAAAATTTTACGAATTTATGAAGAAAATAATTGTCCGGCAAATTTGCCTGGCTGTTGCATTGTATTTTTCATGCCTGCTATTCCCTTCCGTCGCATCGGCGCAGGACGTCAGGGTGACAATAAAGATGGAGAATACGGCAATGGAAAATGTAATGACCGAGATAGAACGGCAGACCCGCTATCTTTTCGGTTCAGACAAGGACGTGGATCTTTCCTTGAAAGTGACCGTCGATGTAGACAATGAACCTCTTTCCAATGCTCTCGACCAAATGGTCCGCGGGACCGGTGTCCGGTATGAAATCAAGGATTCATACATTCTGCTTTCTAAAAAGCCTGCCCAGTCCGGCAGACTCAGGATTGCCAGAGGAAAAGTGGTTGACCAGAACGGCGACCCTCTTGTGGGGGCTATGGTATATTCCAAGACAGACATGACAAGGTCTTCAGTGACCGACCTGGACGGAAATTTCAGCCTTGAGGTACCGGAGGGAGATGTTATCATCGTGTCCCTTCTCGGGTTCAAGGATATCGAGATACCGGCGTCAGGGGCCAATGCCAACATGTCCATTGCCATGCAGGAAGACATTTCCACCCTCGATGAAGTCGTCGTGGTGGGCTACGGCGTACAGAAAAAGGTGAACGTAACCGGCGCCGTCAGCCAGATCAAGGCGGATGAAATGCAGGACCGACCGGTGCTCAAGATGACACAGGCACTTCAGGGACAGGTCCCGAACCTCAATATCTCCTTCTCTTCAGGCCAGCCCGGAAAGTCCAGCACCATAGACATCAGGGGAACAGGCTCCATCAACGGAGGCGAGCCTCTGATCCTTATAGACGGTATTCCAGGCTCCCTTGACAATATCAATGTCAATGATGTGGAAAGCATATCAGTGTTGAAAGATGCGTCGGCATCAGCTGTATATGGTGCCAGGGCGGCTTTCGGTGTGATCCTGGTCACTACGAAGAGTGCCGAGGAAGGTACGGTGAACGTGGACTACCAGGGTAATTTCGGCGTTTCCACCCATGCGGTGTGCACTGATTTCGTCACGGATGCATGGACCAACTCGCGCATAAACGACCAGGCGTTCTACAACAGTAAGGGCACCCATCTTTTCAATTACAGCGACGAAGAGTGGAATGAGCTGTATATCAGGCGCAACGACAAGGTCGAGAATCCTGACCGCCCGTGGATTGTAGTCACGAACGTGAACGGCAAGGACAGGTACAACTATTACGGCAATTTCGACTGGTTCAACTATCTGTATTCGCGTTTCCGTCCGAAGACATCCCATTCCCTGAGCGTGTCCGGCACACAGAAGAAGGTGAAATACCTTATTTCGGGAAACTATTCCGAGGAAACCGGTATTTTCCGTATCGCCCCGGACAAGTACCGCCAGTACGGAATGATGGTCAAGGTCGGTGCAGATGTCACCAAATGGCTGACCATCAGCAATACCACCCGTTTCTACAAGACTGGCTACAGCTGGACCGGATACAACCAGAGCTATACTCCGGACAATGAATATCCGATAGGCAGCTCCGACGCCCAGTTCTATTCTCCGTACTATCATTATCACCCTCAGTATCTTCCGGTCAATCCAGACGGGACGCTCACGGGGAATTCCGAGATGTCGAACTACACCATGGGCTTCGGACTGCATGCCATACAGCTCTACGGCAAGTCAAAGGGAGAGGAATCCGAGGCCGAACTGTACACCACTTTCGAGGCTGTATTCAAGCTGATGAAAGGCTGGACCGTGACGGCCAACTATACTTACCGCAATACGGATACGAGACGCTGGTACAGATCTGTGGCCGTACCTTACTCACTCTATCCAGGCGAGACCGCGATATGGAACTGGGATGCACTCCAGAGAGACCAGCTGACCGAATGGAGCAGGAACAGGGATTATAATATTTATAATGTATTTTCCACATACGACAACACGTTCGGCCGCCATCATGTGGGAGCCATGGTCGGATTCAACCAGGAAGACTACTATTACAAGAACATAACCCTCGCCCCTAAGAATATTTCATCGGAAAACCTGAATGACGTGGGGCTGGCGGTAGGGGATTCTCCCCAGTGGTACGGCGGACAGTCGGAATATGCCATCAGGGGAGCTTTCGTACGTCTCAACTATGATTTCGGAGGCAAGTATCTCGTGGAGTTCAGCGGCCGTTATGACGGTTCGTCCAGGTTCCCGAAAAATTCCCGTTTCGCATTCTTCCCGTCTTTCTCATTAGGATACAGGATAAGCGAGGAGAAATTCTTCGAGCCGGCCAAAAGGTGGATCGACAATCTCAAGATAAGGTACTCGTACGGTACGCTCGGCAATCAGAACGTCTCGAACTATGCCTATATTTCCACCATGAGCATCAGTGACTCGGGCTGGCTGAACAGCAGCGGTGACAGGGTCAAGCAGACCAGCATGCCGGATCCGGTGGCAGGGAACCTTACCTGGGAGACCGTTACCACGAACAATATCGGACTCGACCTGGACATGTTCAAGAACAGGTTCAATTTCACCTTCGATGTCTACAGCAGGGCCACCAGGGGGATGCTTACCCAGGGACCTGCCCTGCCGAATGTCTTCGGAGCCACGGAGCCTGAGGAGAATGCCGCCGATCTCGTGACCAAGGGATTTGAACTCTCGATAGGATGGAGAGACAGTTTCAACCTTGCCGGCAGTCCGTTCAGCTACAGCGTGAAGGCAGTCCTCTCGGATTCCCAGACATGGATCACGAAATTCAACAATCCGACCAAGCTTCTCGACCAGTATTACGAGGGACAGAAAATCGGGGAAATCTGGGGCTATACCATAGACGGCCGGTTCGCCACCGATGCCGAGGCCATGGAATACACGTCTGTCGTCAACATGACACAGGTTGCCTCACGCGAGATTCCCGGCTACTATGCCGGAGACTCACGCTGGGTAGATCTGGACGGTGACAATGTCGTGAACAGCGGAGCCGGCACTTTGGACGACCACGGTGACCTGTCTATCATAGGAAACTCGTCCACCCGTTTCCCGTTCGGTCTCACGCTGACTCTCGGCTGGTACGGATTCGATATCTACGCGTTCTTCCAGGGCATAGGCTACAAGAACTGGGTGCCTGGTGCGGAAGCCACGATGTTCTGGGGACCGTATTCCCGTCCGTATGTATCTTTCCTGCCGTCGGATTTCGAAAGCAAAATCTGGTCAGAAGACAATCCTGACGCTTATTTCCCTCGTCTTCGCGGTTATGCTGCAGGAAGCGAGCTTGACAAGCCGAACACCCAGTATATCCAGAATGTGGCTTACTGTAAGCTGCGCAACCTCACCATAGGATATACTCTTCCTCGGAGGGTTCTTGACAAGATCCACATGAAGAAGATCAGGGTATACCTTTCAGGCGAGAACCTGTTCACCTGGTCACCTTTGGAGACGAAATACATGGATCCGGAAGAGACGCTCAGCGGAGACGGAAGGACATATCCTTTCAGCAGGACTTTCTCTGTCGGAGTCGAATTTTCATTCTGATCTTAATCCATTGCAATATGAAACTGAAAATCTTACATATATTATCGAAGGGCATGGCATTCATGGCGGCCGCCGCATTTGTCATCTCATGCAACGATGACTATCTTGAACGGTATCCGTTGTCCGACCTGTCCCCCGAGAACTATTTCACGAACGAAAGTGAACTTGCCACATACTGCAACAGGTTCTACAGCGACAATCTCAGTGATATCGTGTCTTCCATCACAAGCCCTGTGGACCAGGGAGATGATATAGCCACGACTACCGTCCCTGTGGAATATACAGGGCTGAGGTATGCACCCGGCAGCGGCGGAGGCTGGTCCTGGTCTGCTTTGCGCAGCATAAATTTCTTCCTGGAGCATTCGTCGAACTGTGATGATGAAGTCGCAAGACGCACGTATGATGCGGTAGCCCGCTTCTGGAGAGGGTATTTCTATTTCGAGAAGCTGAAGCGTTTCGGCGAAGTGCCGTGGTATGACCAGGTCATAGAGCAGAATGATACGGAGCTGCTGATGAAGGCGAGGGATTCTCGTGATCTCGTGTACACCAACATCATAGCCGATCTCGATTATGCCATCGAATATGCTCCTGAGACCAAGGATGCCTGCACGGTTTCACGCTGGACTGCCATGCTTCTCAAGACGAGAGTCTGCCTTTTCGAGGGTACGTACCGTAAATACCGCGGAATGACAGGCTGGGAGGACATGCTGACCGATTGCGTGGAGACTGCGGACGAGATGATGCGTACCGGAGGGTATTCCCCTTACACCGGCTCCGATCGTCCGTATGCAGACATGTTTCTGATGAGTACTCCGTGCGAAGAATTCATTCTGGCGAAGACGTTCAACAACGCCTTGAGTGTCAACCATTATCTCAATCTTCACATCCAGGGTCCGTCGCAGACGCATCCGAGCATGACCAGAGACATGTTCCTTTCTTATCTCTGCTCTGACGGGACGCGCTATACCGACAGGGACGGATATGAAACGGAGGATTTCTATGAGTCCACACAGGACCGCGACCCACGGCTTTCCCAGTCTATCAGGACACAGGGATACACCTATCCTGAAAGCGAGACCGTACTTTCGCCGGTATTTTCCGACACGGAGACATGCTATCAGATATCCAAGTATGTCACTGCGGCCACTACTGTCAACGGGGACAACTGCCTGCCATACATGAGATACGCGGAAGTCCTGCTGAATTTCGCCGAGGCCAAGGCAGAGCTCGGGACCATCACCCAGGATGATGTGAACAGATCCATCAAGCTCCTCAGGGACAGGGTAGGGATGCCGAACCTGGATATAGCTGATGCCATCGCCAATCCGGATCCTTTCCTTGCCGGCCTGTATCCTAATGTCTCGGGAGCCTATCAGGGTGCAATTCTCGAGGTGCGCCGTGAAAGAAGGGTCGAACTCTTCCTCGAAGGATTCCGCTACTATGATATAGTCAGATGGAAGGAAGGACAGCTCTTTACCAGGAAATGCAGGGGAGCGTATGTCGAGCTTGGAGAGCAGGACATAGACGGTGACGGCCAGACAGATGTCGTGTTCTATTCCGGAACCAAACCTGGTGAAGTAAGCGGGGTGCAGTACATCGAAATCCCGGGCAGATTCACCCTTTCCGACGGTACGAAAGGCGAAATCATCGCCAATCCGGATATCAACAGGACATGGGACGAGGACAAGGACTATCTCTACCCGATTCCTTTGGAGGACCTGAGGCTCAACCCTAATCTTGTCCAAAATCCTGGATGGGAGACAGAATGACAGGAAGACTAATACGGATTTAATTATGAAATATCTTTATTGCTTATTTGTTGCTGCTTCGGCAGCTGTAGTAGCCTGCTCATCGAAAGTTGAAGATCCGGAGGAAACTCACGAATCCATGCCGGCATGGCAGGAAGGCTATATGGACATACATCATATCGCTACCGGACGGGGAGATGCCATCCTCGCCATATTGCCTGACGGCACATCCTGGCTGCAGGATGCCGGAGACTGCGGGACGGACTGGTTCGCTTCAGGCCAGGGATGCGCTATCTTGCCGAATTCCACCAAAGCCGTCGGTGAATGGATAGCTGACTATGTGAAGCATTTCACGGAAGGAACCCCTTCCGCTGGAGAGCTCGACTATGCTTGGCTTACGCATTTCCACGGCGACCATATAGGGACTGCGGCCAATGCCATCAATGGCGACAAAGGCTACAAGCTGACCGGTATCACCATGGTGGGCGACCGCGTGAAGATCCACAAGCTGGTCGACAGGGCGTGGCCGGACTATGATGTCCCTACCCGGGAACTGTGCATGAGGGAATTCTACCTTTACAACGAGTACAAGTTATTCACCGACTGGCAGACAGCGAACAACGGAATGGAAATGGAGCAGTTTGAAGTGGGAGCCGAGAACCAGTTCGCGATGGTGCACAATCCTGACGCCTGGCCGGACTTCTCCGTGAGGAACCTGTGCGGCAACGGCTATGTCTGGACAGGTACCGGCACTTCTTCGGAGCCGATGTACACCGACGTGGCCGCGCTTGACGAGAACATGTATTCCTGCGGAGTGGTGATACAGTACGGCAAGTTCAGATACTGGAACTGCGGGGACATCCCCGGGCTCAACTGGCCGGACTATGCGTCTCAGGAACGTACTTTCGAGACTCCTGTCAGCAAAGTCTGCGGTCCTGTGACTGTGATGAAGCTGGATCACCACGGCACTTTCGACACTACATCGGAGGAATGCCTGAAAAACCTTCAGCCGCAGGCGATGATCGCGCTTTCAAGCCATATCCGCCAGCCATACAAGGATCAGGTGGAAAGGATGATTGACCAGACAGTCTATTCCGGAGAGCGGGAGCTGTACGTGACTACTGACTGCAGCCGGAATGAACTCGGAGACCTTTTTTCGAATTTCAAGCCGGCAGGGCATATTGTAGTAAGGGTGTATGAAGGAGGGACATCGTGGCAGATATTTGTCCTTGATGCCAAGACCACTACCTATGATGTCATTTACAAGTCGGACATCAAGACCCTGTGAACAAACTGTAATACCCTTTTGATATGATATCGACAAAAAATATTTTGGCATGCGCATTCCTGGCGTTCCCAATGCTGGCGGCTGTGTCATGCGACGATTTTGAAGACCCTCAGAAAACGTTTATCAGGAACGATTCTCCTGAGGAGGAGGCTTCGTTCGACCTTGCCGACGGGAACGTCACTTTCCGCTGGCAGGTGGGCGGAGTACAGGAGAGCGGCTATTACTTCTCGCTGGCGGCCGACAGGTTCGGTGATGCTGCCGAGAAAACCGAGCTGCTTCCTACGAAATTCAGTTACGAGGCCAATGCCGTGGATCTGGACAGGATACTCAAGAACTGGGGCTATCTTCCGCGCCAGACGGCTACCGTGTGGTGGAGGATAGAAAGCGTGGACGGAAGCGTGTCCGATCTTTCGGAATACAGGAAGATAAACCTTACCACGCTTGCCATGGATGCCGTGGATATAGCTGTCACCGAGCCGGAGGACAATGCCATGATCGCCGTCAATGACGTCGACAATGTGAAATTCAGCTGGGAACCTGTGCCTAACGCAGATGTATATTCTCTCGAATTCAGCCTGACTGAAGACGGCGAGCCTATAAGCCTGGCGACAGATACCGACTCCTACACTTCTCCGGAAGCCGTGATAAGTGCAGATGTGTTCCGTCTCGTATATGATGAATACATAGAAGACGGCGCTGCCGAGGTCGTGCTGTACTGGAAAGTGCGTTCCGGCACTTCCGAGGCACCTGGAGTCAGCTATTCGCGCACGCTCAGACTCGTGGGCGACCTGCTTCCGGTCACATCCTTTACTGCCCGTCCCGGTGACCATAAGGCGGAACTTTCCTGGACAGTGACCGATTCCCGTATCTCCAAGGTACAGATACAGTGGGATGGCGGAAGCCAGGAAGTGGACGTGCCGGCAGGAAGTTCACAGCTGACCCATACCGTGGAAAACCTTGAGCCGGGGAACATTGTTTTCACTCTGACTTCCTTCGACGCTTCCGGCGTGGCATCGGAAGAGACAGTGACAGCCGAAGCGGCCGTGTATGACCTGGCTTCATTCAGCGAAGGCCTGACGCAGAAAACCGTCAGTCTCGGTGCCCTGCTCCGGGAAGGCGTGACTTTGTCCGTAACGGGAAGCAATGACGAGTATCTGTCTTATTGCGAAATTTCCTATACCGGAGCCGACGGTTCCGCGCAGACTGCCACTGTGGAGAATGATGCACAGAGCATTGAGATAGCTGCGGAAAACCTGCAGACAGGCAGTGAAGTGACATTCCGGCAGCATTATTCTCCTGCAGTCGGAGCCTTGGACGACGTGGTGAAAGAGCAGTCTCTTTATGTGCCGGCATACGGTCTTGTGACACTTTCCGGCATAGGACACTGGCCGAATGACAACAATGACGGGGCCCTGCCTGGAGAGATGACGAACTACCAGGATGCTTTCCCTTATTCCATGCTTTTCGATGGAATCATTGACAACAACCTGAACATGTGGCATACGACGGGCACAGGAATATCGAACGGCTCTCTCACGGGCCAGCCTATAGTGGCGACATTCGACCTCGGCGCCGAATACAATCTCAGCAGCTATGTTGTCTGGGGAAGATATGGCGGCACTGTTGACAGACCTATGACCGACGGATCCGGAGACAATATTACCGGCTATTTCGCATTTGGAAGCTACAATCCGCGCAAATTCAAGCTCTACGGAAGTGCTTCCGAGCCGACCAATACCGGCGACGCGGACTATTGGAATGTTGAAACCGGCGGATGGCTGCAGGATTGGACCCTTCTTGCCGACAGCGAGGTGATAAGGCCGAGCATCAATGTCCCTACTGTCAAGGGCGACCAGACTGGGACTGACTGGATTCCGACTGCAGCAGATTTCGAGGCAGCTGCCAACGGATTCGAATTCTCTGTGGATATGGAAGCATCCCCGGTGCGCTACTTGAGAATAGTCATCACCGAGACCTGGGATCCGAGTCTGCGGTACAGGATATCGTTCGGCGAACTTCATTTCTATTACTATACACCTGAAGAATAATGAGCATGAAAAACATATTGAAAATATTCGGATATACTCTTTTGGCCGCAGTCATTGGAGCAGGTTTTTCCGCCTGCCAGGAGGAAGACCTCCCTCAGACTGTCTCCATTACTGCAGTCTCTCCTGCCGACAATGCGTCGGCGGACCTTGCGGACGGGAGTATCAGATTTTCCTGGGAAGCCTCGGGAGCTGTCCCGGGAGGATTCGAACTGGTGATTTCCGCTGATGCCGATGGGACATCCGCGAAGACATACGAACTTTCATCCACAGTCTTTTCAAGGGAAATCAAGGCTGCAGACATGGATCTGCTGATGAAGGACTGGGGGATGCCTGCCGCAGCCTCTTCTGCAATTCACTGGACTGTCCGCCCTGCTGCGGATGGGGAAGCCGTGGCCGCAGACTGGAGGATACTCAATGTCACACGGCTTGAGACAGAGTCAGTGGAAATCTATCTGCGTACGCCGCAGGACAACAGCTTTTTCGATCTCGGTGATGAAAATACCGTGGCAGAGTTCTCCTGGGAGGGCAATTCTTCCATCACAGGCTACCGCCTGGAGTTCAGCACCGTTGAAGACGGCGAAGCCATATCTGTATCTGATGTCGCACTTGAAGTGACGGATGCCACGACATTGTCTCTGTCCGCTTCCGATCTTTCCAGGATTCTTGACGCATCAGGCGTGACCGACGATATCGCCGTCCTTTACTGGAAAGTCTATTCTACCGATGACCTCACTCCAGGGGTCAGCGGATCGAGACGCATCCGTCTGATGAAGGCAGGATCGACCGGTGTCAGCCCGGTGTCTAATCTGAAAGTCACTCCGGGATACGAACGCTTTGTCCTTACTGCCGACATCACGGACCCGAGGACTACGAAAGTGGATATCATTTACGGGGAAAATACGGAGACAGTCGATATTGACGCGGATCAGGAGACCCTGACTTTCGAGAAGACGTCCGTGGCACAGAATGTCTATGATTTCTCTGTGGTAAGCTACAATTCCGCCGATGAGACATCGGAAGCTGTGGCATTCGAAGGAGTATCGGTCTATGGCGCCGCATGGATGTCGGGCAAACAGAACAGGCAGCTGGCACTTTCATCAATGACGAGTGAAGGTGCGGAATTCACTGTGGGTGCCGTGGCCGATGCCGACCTGAAGTATTCCGAACTGACATACACCGCAGGCGGCCAGGAGACTGTGCTGAGGGTGGAAAACGGTACGGAAAGCATCCTGCTTACTGCCGAAGACGCGGATATGGCGCAGACTGTGACATTGAAGTCCTATTATTCTCCGTCATCAGTGGCGGAGGCCCTCGATGTCGTCTCTCCGGAGACACCGCAGACCGTCTACCTGCCTGAGTACGGCATACTCGTGGCTCTTGACAATATCGGCCATTATCCTTCGGCTGACAATACCGGAGCCCTGCCGAACGAGATGACGAACTATAACGCCTCTTTCCCTTATGCCATGCTGTTCGACGGCAATACCGGTGATCATCTGAACATGTGGCATACTTCGGGCTCTGAAGAAAAGGTGTCGGAAGATCATCCGATCATCGTGACCATCGATCTCGGCGCCGAGTACTGTCTCAGCAGCTACCGTGTGTGGGGAAGAAATCCATGGTACTCTGATGGTGTACTTGGCTCGGATGCTGGGCCGGCGTATTGGGCTTTCGGATGCTACAATCCGCGCAAGTTCAAGCTCTACGGCAGTGCTTCCGAGCCGAAGAACACGACAGACCAGAACTATTGGGCGGTAGACGGAGCATGGCTCGATGACTGGACTCTGCTTGCCGACAGCGAGGTGGTCCGTCCGAGTGTCAATGTTCCTACCTGTCCTGTGGTAAATGGCGAGGACAATCCTGACTATGTCCCGACTGACGAGGATATTGCAGCTGCCGAAGCAGGAGCGGAATTCCCAGTCGAGTTATCGGATTCTCCTGTCCGCTATGTCAGACTTGTTATCACCGAGACCTGGAATCCAGACCAGCTTTACAGGATATCCTTCGGTGAACTGCATTTCTTCTGTTATACACCTCAGGAGTAATCTGCACATGGACCGGGCCAAAAGTTTCGTAGAGGCCGGGTCAAAAGTTTCTCTTACACACCTTAAAGGGGCTGCATCAAAACACTCATTTTGATACAGCCCCAACGGGAACACGAAAAAGGAAAGAGATTTCGAAGAAATCGTAATGTCAGTTCGACGGGATCTCTGATATTGAACAGAATAATTCGTCGAACTGACGTTAAGATAAATCATGTCAAGAAAGATAACAATCCTGCCGGTCATACTTGCTGTATTGTCCGTAGCCTCCTGCGTGTCTCGGACGGAAGATACTGCCGGCATCAGAACAACCGATGGATACATCGTCGCCGCATACATCTGGCCATCGTGCCACGATGACAGCCTTGCCCACAAATACCTGTGGGGAGAAGGCATCGGAGAATGGGAAGTGATAAAGCAGGGAGACCCTCGTTTCGAAGGACACTACCAGCCGAAACAGCCTCTCTGGGGCTACGAACCGGACAACGACCCTGCAGTGGTGGAACGCTGGATAGATGCCGCCGTCTCCCATGGAGTCAACACATTCATATATGACTGGTACTGGTTCATGAACGGACCGTATCTTGAGAGTGCCCTTAATGACGGATTCCTCAAGGCTCGGAACCGGGACAAGATGAACTTCTACATCATGTGGGCAAACCACACCGTGGCTAAAAACTACTGGAACTGCCGCAGATACGGGGATGACGACTCTATCCTGTTCTCGCCTGTGGTGGACTGGAACGATTTCAGGAAGATTGTCGACCGGATCATACGCCAGTATTTTGTCCAGCCCAACTATCTGAAATTCGACAACTGCCCGGTAATGGCGATATTCGACTATGATCAGCTCGTGAAGAGTTTCGGCAGCGTGGAAGAGACAGCCAGGGCCCTGGACTATTTCCGTGACGAAGCTGTCAAGGCAGGATTCTCCGGCATACATTTCCAGATGAATCCTGGCGGCGGCTACCACCTTTCAGATGCCGAGATTCAGAGACTGGCCGGGCTGATAAACGGGCTCGGTATCGGCAGCATAGCCTTCTATAACATGGGCGGCTTCGATCCTGACTACCTCAGGCACGGTGCAGAGGCCATCACCATAAGGGAGCAGTGGGACAAGGCTTTCGATATCCCTGTATTCCCTACCGTATCCATAGGCTGGGACGATACTCCGAGATTCCCGGCCAAGGGAGCGGCTGATGTGACGAGATTCCACAACACTCCGACTTCCTTCGGCGCATACCTCGATGTGGCAAAGGACTATGCCGACGCCCATCCACAGCAGCCGAAAGTGGTGGTGATCAATGCATGGAATGAATGGATCGAAGGCAGTTATCTCCTGCCTGACAGGCTGAACGGCTTCGGCTATCTTGAAGCGGTCCGCGATGTGTTCGTCCCGTAGCACTGTAATGTCATCCCGGGTACATACTGAAGATGACAGTGAAGGTATATCAGACATTAAAAGAACATTATGCATAGAATTTTAATATTGACAGCAATATCAGCTTCGTTGTTTCTTGCCCCGTTGCATGCTGCACCGTTGCATGCTGCACCGCTGCCGGACGCAGCCGTGCCGTGCAAGGCCGATCCGGCAGCTTCTCCAGAAGCTGTCGTAACATTCGGGAACGCCCGCTTCACCGTACTTACCCCGAGGCTTATCCGGATGGAATGGTCGGCTGACGGGAAATTCGAAGACCGCGCGACTCTCGGCATTGTGAACCGCCGCCTCGATGTCCCGGAATTCGATGTCCGGAAGTCCTCCGGTTCGGTCACGCTCCGGACAGATTCCCTGACTCTCAGGTACAAGGGCAGCGGGCGGTTTTCAGAAGACAATCTCTCGGTCACATTCATGATGTCCGGCCGGAAAGTGAAATGGTATCCGGGAGCCGATGCTTCCGGCAATCTTCTCGGCACCGCACGGACCCTTGACAGATGTGACGGGGACACTTTGATGGACCCGTATGACCCCGGTGTCATCTCCAGGGACGGCTGGGCGGTGATAGACGAGAGCAGCCGCCATCTTTTCGAGCCGGTGGACAATGACTGGAAATACTGGGTCGCGGAACGTGACAGCGTCGCCCGCCAGGACCTCTATTTCTTCGGATACGGTCATGACTACACTGCGGCCCTTGCCGATTTTACGAAGATAGCGGGAAAGATACCTCTCCCTCCGAAGTACACATTCGGCTACTGGTGGTGCCGTTTCTGGCAGTATTCCGATTTCGAACTCATTGATCTGGCGGAACATTTCCGGGATTTCAGCATACCTGTCGATGCGATGATCATCGATATGGACTGGCACGAGACATGGTCGGAACTCAAGGCGGCCACTCCGCCGCGCGAGCCTGGAGGCAAGCCTGGACTGGATGAATTCGGCGAAGGAATAGGCTGGACAGGCTATACATGGAAGAAGGAACTCTTCCCGAATCCGGCGAATTTCCTTGAAGAGCTGCACAGAATGGGTATCAGGAATTCCCTGAACCTGCATTTCTGCAACGGCATCCAGCCTTACGAGGAACCGTATGACAGATTTGTGGAGGACTACCTTTCACGCACATCGGACTATGACGGGCCGGCAGGCTACATAAAGGAAGACGGAAGCAAGGCCCCTGTCCCGTTCAGAATCGACCAGATGGAGTGGACGGAAGCTTATTTCAACTCCGTGATACATCCTCTGGAGCGAGACGGAGTGGATTTCTGGTGGCTTGACTGGCAGCAGTGGATAAACAGCCATTACACGAAAAACCTGAGCAATACCTTCTGGCTGAACTATGTCTTCTTCCAGGACAAGGTGCGTCAGACCGAATCCCAGGGCAAGTACGCCCCGCGCGCGATGATTTATCACAGATGGGGAGGTATCGGCAGCCACCGTTATCAGGTGGGCTTCTCGGGCGATACATTCGCCACATGGAAGGTCCTCGGCTATCTGCCATATTTCACCGCCACGGCATCCAATGTCTGCTATGGCTACTGGGGCCATGATATCGGCGGCCACATGCAGCCTCCCGGAGTGACAAGGACAGATCCCGAGCTCTATACCCGCTGGATGCAGTCAGGTGTCTTTACTCCCATATACAAGACCCACTCTACCAAGGATATGACCATGGAGAAACGCTTTTGGGTCTTCCCGGACCATTTCGATGCCATGAGGGCTGCCATAAGGCTGCGCTATGACCTGTCACCGTACATCTACACTGCGGCGCGCCAGGCCTATGACACAGGCGTCTCGATGTGCCGCCCTCTCTATTATGCGTGGCCGGAAGCTGACGAAGCCTATACATGGGACCAGGAATTCATGTTCGGGGACGATATCCTCGCCACTACGGTCTGTGAACCTGCAGACAGCATCACCGGTCTGGCCTCGCGTAAAATATGGTTTCCTGAAGGGTACGACTGGTATGACGTCTCTACAGGAAGCATGTATGAAGGCGGGACTGAGCATGAACTGCTCTACACGATAGACGAGAACCCGTATTACGTGAAAGCCTGTGCCGTCATCCCTATGGCTGGTGCCGAGATCCGGAATCTCCAGGAGCAGGATTCCGAGCTGCGTCTTCTGGTTGTGCCTGGGACAGGCGAAAGCCGGACACGGGTATATGAAGACGACGGGGATACACAGGCCTATGATACGGAATTCGCCTTTACGGAGATAGCCCGTTCAGGCAATGCAGACTCTCTCACAGTGGAAGTGATGCCGCGGGAGGGCACATTCAGGGGAATGCTGCCTGATCGAAAGGTCAGCATCATCCTTGACGGCTTCAATTCCCCGTCCGAAGTGTATGTAAACGGCGTTGAGGTACCGTATTCGAGGTTCGCGAAATACGAGGCCGGAGATAATGGCGCAGTATGGGGCTATGACGGTAGCAGCCTGACGGCGACCGTGTACCTGCCGTCACTTCCGGCTGATGAAAATCTGACTGTGAAATGTCTGTTCAGAAGCGGCGAGCCTCAATTCTTCAACGGAAGCAAGGGACTGATAAAGAGAATGATGGCCCTGACTCCGGAGACCAAGCTGATGATGGAGCAATACGTAATGGCCTGGATGCAGCTTCCTGTGGAATTCCTTGACATTGCGCAGTGCGGCAGCTATATCACGGAAACTCCGGAGAATGCCGCCGGTCTTATCCGGAGCATTGACGTGGATGCGATGAACGCCCGCTTTGCCGGATACGGAAACCTTCCGGAAAGCTTCAAGCAGAAAGTCTCCGCGCAGACGAAATTTGAAAGGTGACATACGGCTTTGAGCATATCTTAACGTGAATTCGATGAAATGAATGGAATGAATTTCAGAGAATTACCTCTATGGAGGACGAAGTCCGGCGTAAGGA
>CALVDP010000048.1 GCA_944326315.1 uncultured Bacteroidales bacterium | reverse complement strand
AAAAAACCTTTGTAATTAATTAAAAATAAATCAATTGTAAACTCTTAACAGTCCCTTAACGGGACACTAGTGAAAAAGGGCATCAAAAGAAGGATGGAATGATGAGACGCAGTCGGTTTTCGCGAGTGCGGAGATTGGCTGGAAAAAGATGCTGTACCTGACCGTTACGGGCAGGAACGACTGGGCTTCACAACTTGCCGGTTCATCCCAGTCATCGTTTTTCTATCCCTCCGGAGGACTTTCATGGGTGCCTACAGCCCTATGGGACATGGGGGCGTTGAGTTATCTTAAAATCAGGGGCTCAGTTGCATCTGTCGGCATGCCGTTCCCGCGCTTCCTGACCATCCCGACTTATGAATATGATGCGACAAACAAGATATGGAAGGACAAGACGCATTATCCTATAGGTGACCTGAAGCCGGAACGGACTTTGACATACGAAGTCGGACTGGAAACCAGTCTGTGGCAGGATTTGAGCATAAACCTGTCCTGGTATCTTGCTGATACGTACAACCAGACATTCGACCCGTCTCTTCCTCCGTCATCTACCTATACGACCATATATCTCCAGACCGGCAGCGTGAGGAACACCGGGGTGGAGGCAAGTGTCGGCTATGGCCATACCTGGAACGGGTTCACGTGGAACAGCAGCGTCACGCTGACCTGGAACAGGAACGAAATCACGGAACTTGCCGCCAATGCCGTCAATCCGGTAACTGGAGAACCTCTCAATCTTGACAAGCTCGACATCAAGGGACTCGGCCGTGTCAAGTATGTTCTGAAGAAGGGCGGTACACTCGGGGACCTGTATACGACATCGGATCTGAAATTCAACATGAACGGATATATAGAAGCCGACGACAGCGGCCAGGTGACGGTCGTTGACGACGGGATGGACAGGTATCTGGGATCGGTGTTCCCGAAATACAACATGTCCTGGCGCAACGAGTTCTCATGGAAAGGCATCCGTCTGGGTTTCCTGTTCGGCGGCCGTATCGGCGGTATCTGCTATTCCGCGACCCAGGCCAACCTGGATCTGTACGGTGTTTCCAAGGCGACGGCAGATGCGAGACTTGCAGGAGGAGTGCTCATCAACGGCAGGGAGATGATAGACGCGCAGAAGTGGTACCAGGCGATAGGGGCACAGAGCGGTCTCCCTCAGTACTACATTTACGATGCGACCAATTTCCGCCTTCAGGAACTCACCGTAGGATATGCGTTTCCGGCCAGATGGTTCAGGAATATGTGCCGTCTGACAGTGTCTGCCGTGGGAAACAACCTGTGGATGATATGGTGCAAGGCTCCGTTCGATCCTGAGGCTGTGGCCTCGACAGGGAACAACTATCAGGGTATCGACTATTTCATGATGCCGTCCCTGCGGAGTATGGGCTTCAATATCAAACTTGACTTCTAAATCGCTCGTCACTATGAAACACGCTCTTACATATAACTTTGCTTCAATCAATGCAGTAATATTGAGCCTCCTTGTCGGTATCGCAGTCTTTCTGACTTCCTGTACTGAAAGATTCGAGATTCTGAATACGAATCCGAATCAGGTAACGGCTGACCAGATGGAGGCCAACAACTACCGCGTGGGTACCAAGGTAGTTTCAATGCAAAGCCTTGTCATCCCTGTTCAGGAACACATGTACCAGTTCAACGAGAGCCTTACCGGAGGGCCTTTCGCCGGCTACATAGGCTCCACGGTAGATACGTGGCTTACGCGTTTCGAGACCTTCAATCCTTCGGCAGACTGGCGCAAGTGGCCGTTTGCGAATGTCATTACAGAATTCTATGCTCCGTATCGCGGCATAGTGGACGGGACGGACGATGAAGTGGCAAACGCTTTTGCCAATCTTTTCAGAGTGGCAGTGCTTAACAGAGTGACGGACTCATACGGCCCGATTCCATACAGCGACGCCCTGAAGAATGAGAGTGTCACTGTGAAGTACGACTCCCAGAAGGATGTTTACGATTATATGTTTGCCGAACTTGATGCAGCCATAGCCGCCTTCGGTGACAATGCCAGTCTCTCCCCGGATGCATGGAGCAAATACGACAGGGTCTACTATGGGGATATATCCAAATGGTTGAAATATGCCAATTCCCTAAAACTGAGGCTTGCAATGCGCATCAGTTACATAGATCCGGAGAAGGCCGCTTCAAAGGCGGCGGAGGCAATTGCCGGGGGACTCATCCTTGCCAATGCCGACAATGCGTATATGCACCCTGCTGAAAACAGGATGGCTCTCATCTACAATGACTGGCAGGACCACAGGGTGGGTGCGGATATCCTTTGTTACATGACAGGCTACAATGATCCCCGTATCGAAAAGATGTTCCTCCCGAATACATCAGGGAAATATGCAGGTGTCCGGATAGGCTCTACAGTGGCGAAAAAGACCGATTTCGTGGATAATTATTCCAACATGGCCATATCTTCCGACACCCCGATCCTGTGGCTCAATGCCGCCGAAGTGAATTTTCTCCTTGCGGAGTACAGCCTGAGGTTCGCCAAGGACAATGCCGCCGCGAAGGGATACTATGAGAACGGGATACGCCTGTCATTCGAAGAATGGGGGGCAGGCAGTGCGGATGACTATATCGCTGATTCGGAGAGCATGCCCGCCATATATACCGACCCTCTCGGAACATATTCCCATCAGGGCCGTATGAGCGAGTGCCGGATAGCATGGGAGGAAGATGGGGATGAGGAAACCAACCTTGAGCAAATCATTACCCAGAAATGGATAGCGATTTTCCCCCTCGGGACAGAATCATGGTGCGAATACCGTCGTACAGGTTATCCTAAACTGCTGCCTGCCGTGCAGAATCTCGGATCGGACAACATCGACCTCGACCATCATGCCAGAAGGCTTCCATATCCTGTAGAGGAGTATCAGAGCAACGCAGCCAATCTCTCCGAAGCAGTAGGTATACTTGATTCCGAATCCGTGAACAAGGGTGGAGATTCCATGGGTACACGCGTGTGGTGGGACTGCAAGGACTGGTCGCTGAGCGAATGAACAAGAAAGAAATGACAGAGAATATGAGATACAGAACATTTATACCGATATTTCTGCTGTCCATTGTGGCAGTGCTTCATTCCTGTTCGGAGTGGACTTCGACGGAATCCGTGCGTGTTGAGACAGTCCTCCCGTGGGAGCAGAATCCTGCAGATTGGCAGGAATATATGGCCGCGATACGCGACTACAAGGGACGGAATCACTATCTGACATACGTCCGTTTCGAGAATTCTCCCGAGAGTGTGCCCAATGAGAGAGGTTTCATGAGGTGTCTTCCGGACTCGCTTGACATCGTCTCGCTGACCAACGCCGGGAACTTTTCCGGGTATGATGCGGAGGATATGGAATGGATGCACAGCATGGGTACGAGAGTGCTCTATCAGCTTGACTTCGCCGGTAAACCTGAAATGCTCTATGATGAAGCACTGTTGGCAACAGCACTTGACAGGGCGATTTCCACAGTTAAGGACAATGGACTCGACGGCTTCTCATTCACCGGGCTTCCGAGGGATGACGGCGGAGTCACTGCAACTCTGTCTTCGTCAATAATCGGCAGGCTCTCTGATGTCGCTGGAGCGGACGGGCTTCTTGTATTCGAAGGAAATCCTGCTTTCATCGGGGCGGAGGATATTGCAAAGATAGATTTTTTCGTGCTGGCCACGGAGAACCTTGAAAACAGCTATGACTTGAGGAACTCGGTGCAGGATGCACGTGACATGGGAATCGGCAATGACAGGATTTTACTTGCTGCGGACCTGTCCGGCACCTTCAAGGATATTGACAATGCCGAACAGAACGTATTGGAGGCCATGTCCGACCATGTCGTCAGTGAAGGACCGCTTGCCGGCCTTGCCCTGTACGGTATCGAGGATGACTATTACCATTATGACGGGAACTGGCTTACAGTGCGTTCGGCCATATCCCGGTTGAATCCATAGCGGGAGATTAGGAGTAACATGAAAATGAAAGACATGATGAAAAAGAACAACATACTGGCAGTGATGGCAGTCATAGCGCTTGCATCCTGCAACAGGTTCGACCCGGTGGACCATGTATTCCCGAACTCGCTGTATCTGGATGTGAGCGCAATGGAACAGACACATTCAGCAAATTACAGCAACAAGGCAGAGGGCGGAACGCAAGTACTTGCCGTAGCGCTTTCCTATCCTGAGGACAGGGATATCACTGCATCAATCACCATAGACCGGAGTCTTGTAGATGATTATAACCACAAATACGGTACAGACTACAGCATGCTTCCGGACATGTATATCGATTTCTCCGGAGCTACAGTCACCATAGAGGCCGGGAGGACGACATCAGAGACCGTGGCCATAGGGCTTAAAGGTTTTCTCGGAGAAGGGGATGAGCAGAAGGATGCCCTTGAGATAGACAGGACATGGCTTCTTCCTGTGAGAGTTTCCTCTGAGGACATTTCTGTGATGGCAGGGTCATCCGTGGCATATTACCTTGTCAAGCGTTCCTCGGCAATCACCACCGCGGCGCAGCTGACCGACAACTGGATCAACTTCCCGCTGCTCGACCAGCCGGGGGAGATTGCGGATGTCTACAACGACCTGACGGCCGTGACCTATGAGGCTCTGGTTTATATAGACAAGTTCGACCTCACGAACTCATTCGGAGAGTGCAACATTTCCACCGTTATGGGAGTGGAGCAATACCTTCTCCTCCGTATCGGAGATGCCAATTTCGAGCGTCAGCAGCTGCAGTTCGACGGGAGCGGAAACGGTTCGCAGTTCGGTAAGCTTCCTTCCAAGTCCGACCCTGCAAAGAAACTTGATTCAGGTGTATGGTACCATGTCGCCTGCACCTACGACCAGGCGACGAGAACAGCAAGAATCTATGTGAACGGTGAGCTGACTGACGAGGTGAAGGATACCGGGGTGACGGGATCGGGCGATGAGAACCGTATCACTCTTGCGATGCAGGCCCTCGGGATGGAGGAAGCATATCGTTTCTGCATAGGCTGGTCTTATAATGATTACAGACCTCTGCAGGGCAAGATAGCCGAGGCGAGGGTATGGAGAGTGGCAAGGACCCAGGAAGAGATATGGACCAACATGTACCGTCTCCCGGACTATGAAGCGGAGAATTATCCGGACCTGATAGGTTACTGGAAATTCGACGAGGGCGAAGGCAATATCATCCATGACTGCTCCATGTACGGAAATGACGGCGAGGCCGAAAACGACATCGTCTGGCCTTCGGGAATAGAGATACCGGAAATAAACAAATAAGGAGATGCTTATGAGACACATCATATCAACATTATTATCATGTCTGGCTGTCATGTCATGTACGGACCTCAGCCTGATGAGGACTCCGGAGACGGAGCGCGATCTCGGCATTGCCGCCTTCGCCCCTTGTTACTCGATATGTACGGAACGGACTCCGGGCAATATCTGGAATCTCACATTTACATTCGGGGAAGGCTCCGCATCGAGGGATGTCACGATAAAGGCCACGAAACCTGCCGGAAGCAGCTTTACGGTGGATCTGGAATCTGCCGGTGATGAATTCGTGGCAGGCTATTCAGAGAAGACAGGTACTGACTACGAACTCCTGCCCTCATCTTTTTACCGTTTCTCCGGAGGAAACTACATCGATGTCGCAAGTGGCAGTCAGGAGAGTGGCCCGAACACCCTGACCGTCTATGCCAGAAACCTCCTCGGCAATGTACTGGAGCCCGGCCGCTATCTGCTGCCGATTGTGGCGTCGTCATTGACGGAAGAACTTGCCGATACCACGCTGATTGTGGATATCACCGTGCGTGAAAAGTGGTCCGACCCGGACGGATACGAACTTTACACGGGTGATGACATGTTCACGGTCTTCTATGTGAATACTACCCAGTTCGATCCGAGGCTGGCGAATGACATGATACTTTACGATTACCTCGAATGGGAAGACAAAAGCAGCTTCAAAGGTCTTGGTAACATAGTAAACCTCAGGACAGCTTCTATAGAGTATGACGAGGCTACAAGTAAAGTGTCCGTTAAGCCTACTGTAGATTTGAGATATGTGCTGGAACATTGTACGGAATGTGTCCTTCCTGTTCAGGAGAGCGGCAGGAAAGTATGCATCTGTATCGAAGGAGGCGGCAAGGGCATCGGGTTCTGCAATTTCTCCGATGCACAGATTGCAGAATTCACGAATTCTGTTAAAAGGCTGGTGGATACCTACGGACTTGACGGAATCAACCTCTGGGACCGCAACACAGGTTATGACAAGGCAGCGGAGAATGGCCTGCCCGAGATGAATACCACTTCATACCCAAAGCTTATCAAGGCTCTCAAAGAGGCATTGGGAGATGGCAAACTCCTTACTCTTACCGACTATGAGGAACCTACGGAATATTTCCATGATGTAGAGGCTATGGGAGGGATTGAGCCCGGGCAGTATCTCGACTATGCCTGGTCGGGATATTGCAACGGGAACGAACCTGTGCAGATAGTGGACCCGTGGCATCAGGGGGAACCGAACGTGTCGGCTCTGCATCCTCGCAAGCCGATAGCTGGTCTCGATGCTTCGAAATACGGGTGTGTCCATGCAACATGGTATCCGGGCAGCGCAAGTGTTGATGTCACAAATGTCAACGCAATCACAGGGTGGATAAATTCTGGTTTTAATCCTAATGGCATTTCGGTATATTATGACATCCGTTCAATTATCCAGGATAATTTTGAAAGTGGTAGCTGGAATCCGGCTTACATCCTTTCAAGGTGGCTTGGAAATAATCGGTTAAGTATTGAAACTTCAAGGCTGACAAATAAACCAGGTTTTCCTGGATATAATAATACCGGATACAATAAATGGGTAAAGTACTGGTAAATACGATAGACGGTTGAGTAAAACCGAATCAATACACATTTTTATTAACATTTAACTGATTTACTCATGAAAACAATGATTAAAATCGCTGCTTTGGCAGTTGTATCTGCAGGCATTCTTGCTTGCAACAAGATGAATGAGCCGAAGGTTGAAGCTGAAGGCCAGATTCCGGACGCTCCTATCACTAAAACGTATGGAACGAAAACCCCTAAAGCAGTCTGCTATGTAGAGACTAATGATGTGAATCCTCTCAATGCTGGAGACTATATCTTGGCTGACGGCACTACATTCTTTGACATTGTCGAGCTCTTCGCATCGAATATTCACAAAGAGACAGTTGGTAATCAAGTTCGTCCTACGCTTTATCTCAATCCTGAACTGACTCCTGTACTTGAGGGAAACGGCGTCAATACATACGTCCGACCTCTCCAGGGTCTCGGCATAAAAGTCCTGCTGACTGTCCTCGGGGACTGGCAGGGAATAGGTGTCGCCAATATGACGAATGACCAGGCTGACCAGTTCGCTGCCATCCTGGCTTATACTGTGGAAAGATACGGTCTGGACGGTATCGGTTTTGATGACGAGTATGCCGACTATCCTTGGTTTGGCTCTGGGACAGTAAATAATACATCATACAGCCGCATCATCACTAAACTTCACGAACTTATGCCGTCAGATAAACTCATCACGGTCTTTGACTGGGGGAATACGGGCACAATCAGTTCGGCAGCGGCAGCATGCATAGATTATGCTTATCACGGATATTTCAAGCAATACAGAGTAGCATCTACGAGCAATATTGCCGGCATGACCATACCGAGATGGTCTCCGATTTCGTTGAACTTGGGAGAAGATAATTCGACTGTTGATGTAGAAGGTCAGGCAAGGGATGCAAAGAATGCAGGCTATGGAGCCATGATGTGCTTCAATCTCAGGCCACGTAGTGAGAGGGATCCTCTTTCTGTCTTCCAAGATATGTCTGATGGTGCATATAATGGTCTGGGAGTGATATGTCCTAATGGCGCTAATAGGTCGAGGGATGCCGGAACAGTTTCAGGTGGCTTCACTATCACGTATGACATGGCTACTGCCGAATAACAATGTTGTCTAACAAGATTCCTGACTCCGGTTCCGGCCGGAGCCGGAATCAGGAAATCACAAGAATATGGAAAAAACATTTAAACCAATCGGAGCAATGCTCCTTTCGCTGGCGCTGTTCTTTGCAGGTTGCCAGAAGTATGATGACTCTACCCTAAATGGAAGGGTCGATGACCTTGAAGGAAGGGTCACGGAACTTGAAAAGCAGATAGCTGACCTCAATTCCAATGTGCAGACTGTGTCTGCATCGGTGAAGGCGTTGGAGAATGAGGACAGGATAGTAAGTATAACACCTTTGGCAGACGGTACCGGATATGAGATAGAGTTCTCCAAGATGGGCAAGATGGTGATAAAGAACGGTGAAAAGCCGTCCGTCAGTGTCGAGAAAGGTGAAGACGGGATATATTACTGGACGGTGGACGGGGAACCGCTGCTTGCCGGTGGGAACAGGATACCTGCTACCATTGCCCCTGAATTCAAGATAGAGGACGGCCAGCTGTGGTTCAGGCTCAACGGAGGCGAATGGACGGTCATCCCCGGCGCTGAGACAGGAATCGGGCTTGTGCAGGATGTGACGGAGACGGATGAGGATGTCACACTGGTCCTTTCGGACGGGCGTGAGATTACCATTCCGAAGGTGCAGAGTTTTGCCCTGAAGGTGGAGGCTCCTTATTCCGGAGTTGATGCAGGGGAGACGGTGAGAGTGGCTTATACCGTTACAGCAGGAGATGCGGAGACCGTGGTCAAGGCCATTTGTGATGAAGGTTTTACGGCAAGGGTAAGCGGGGATTCCCAGAGCGGGGCAGTCAGCATTACGGCACCTGATCCTGTCCCTTCAAGCGCATCCGTGGTTCTGGTGGCAGTGAACGGCAAAGGCCAGATGTCCGGCAAGATACTCTCATTCGAGCAGGGACAGCTTTCACTTGTGGAAAACACTCTCACTATCGGCAACCAGGGCGGAGAGATAACACTCGCCATAAAGACCAATATGGCATATACGACTATGATAGACCCGGCCAGCGGATGGATTACCGATGTTCCTGTAACAAAGGCCCTAAGGACGGATGAACTCAAGTTCAATGTAGAGCCATACGACGGCAGCCAGGGAGAGAAGAGGGAAGGAAAGATATATGTCAGCTATGGCAGCGGCAAGCAGGAGACATTCACTGTGGTACAACTCAATTCCAATGTGGTCAGCGGAGGTAAATCTGATTTCGAGACATTCAATAACTCAGGGTATCCGACGACTTATATTGATCCTTCCACAACAACTGATGCAGGCTGGCATTTGAATGAATACGGCCTTGTATTAAAACCAACAGACCAACAATGGAGCGCTGTTGACCATCTGTTCCCAGTGATATGCAGTGTTAACAATGGTGGTACTATAGAGATGGGTTCTCTCTATTCACCAGAGTTGGAAGGAGGATGTGGACAATTGACAATAAATTACGGAACATCTATATATGATGTACAGAATCTTGGATTTGGTTTTAAGGTTATCGTATCAAACGGGATAGATACCCCAGTAGAATTTGAAATAAGAAAGTCCAAAGAAGATATTGCACAATATCAGATTTATGAAGAAATTAAAGATATTAATCTTTCTGGAAAATTCGACATAACAATCACTAATCTTGGAGAGGTATCATCTTCTATGGCTATATTGAAACTGCCAGGAAGTGTCAGCATAATTTCTGTCGAATGGACCGGCTATTCCGAATAATTGCATGGTAAATTTTGTCAGAATAAGTAACTGAATTACTGCGGATAATAAGGTGACTGAAAAGGATGGATTTCAAGGCTTGCGAAGACGAGAAAACCGCAGACATGAGGACTTTCGATTCAGGCGTTACAAGTATCCTTTCCAGTCACCTTTTTATCAAATGACGATGTTGGATTTTACTTGAGATTTAACCTTCTGATATATAAATCTATAGAGTTCTTGAGGGAGAGGATTGTATTGCCGTTTTTTGCCTTCTCCCTCATCATTCTCTTTTTTTACGTTCTTTGACATCCTGATTTTTTTTGATTGTGGTCGAAGTGCCATGCTTGTTTGTTCAGACTTGCATTTGAAGATTTGATTCTGTCGGATTGGCTTTTTGACGTTATTGACTTTTTATTTCTGCTTGGAAGAAATCAAAAAATTATGTGTATGTTTGTAAGATATGAAAGTTAGAAGAACGATTATGTCTGATAAAAAATTGAATGCCTACAGGTTTTCTCCTGATAAAGAACCTACGTATGAGATGTTGTCAGAGGTTATGAGGGAAGTTGCGATTGAGGCAAAAGAGAATGAAGAAAAGGCCTCAGAAGCATACTTCAATGCAATGTTGCGTGATATTGACAGAAAAATGGCGAAGTGGGCAACGAGAATCAAGAGGATTGCAGATGGACGGAAAAACTGATCTTCAGCCGGAAATGATAGTCATTGCCGGACCTAACGGGTCAGGCAAGACATCGGTCACTCGTAAATTTCTTCATCACGAGTGGGCAGAAGGTGTACTTTATATTAATCCTGATGAGGTTGCCAAAGATATGTTTGGTGACTGGAATTCTGCTGAAGCTGTCTTGAAGGCTGCAAATTATTGTTCCGATTTGCGGGAAATATGTCTTAAAGAGAAGAAGAGTTTTGTATTTGAGACAGTTATGTCTGCTGAGGATAAACTTGATTTTATATTGAGAGCAAAGGAGCAGGGATTTTTTGTGAGATTGTTTTTCATAGCCACAAGGCATCCGTCGATCAATGCTGCAAGAATTGCATTGAGGGTTATGCAGGGCGGGCATGATGTGCCTATCTCAAAAATCGTCTCTCGGTATTATAAGTCCATTTCCAACTGCAAGACGATTGCTTCTGTCGTAGACAGATTATATGTCTATGACAATTCCACAGACGGAGAGGATGCAAGTCTGCTGTTCAGACTTGTTGACGGCTCTTTGAAAAAACAGTACGAAGAAGACATTCCTAAGTGGGCTCAGGTGTTGTTGCCTTGAATTCATATACTTTCATTCCTATAATTTAAGAAATAGCTGACAAGGGCATACAATGTATTTTACGATTAGCGTATATGATTTGATGCTGAACAGGTCCTATCATGATTTTTCCAATATTACAGCAAATCAGGCAAGCGGATAAAGGAATATGTGGAGCGTTTTCATAATTAGTTTGTGCAACTGAAATTTATTGGTTGGCTTATAATATCAGTCATTGAAATCAGGATGTCATATAGAACTGAAAAGGGAAATTTAGTTTTGGTGATATATGACATTTGCAAGGTTGATGATGGCTTGTGCCGTGATATGGACGGCTGTCGCGTGTTCAGGAAATATTTTCCTTTCATCTCCGGATGGGAATATCACAGTGGATCAGGCTCTTTCTGATGAGGGCGTGCCGGTTCTTCATGTGTCGGCGTATGGCGGGGAGGTGATGGAAATCTCTGCGGCCGGGTTGGATGCTGTGGAGGCTGGACTCAGTTCTGGCTTTAAGGTCAGGGATATCGACAGGAAGAGGGTGAATCAGACCTGGATGCAGCCCTGGGGAGAGAACAAGTCCGTCACCGACAGGCACAGGGAGATGGCTGTCTCCATGAAAAATGATGACGGTGTGTCGCTTGTCCTGCGCATCCGGGCTTTCGATGACGGTATCGGCTTCCGGTATGAGTATGATACTGACTTTGATTCACTTACAGTTGCTGCCGAAAATACCAGGTTTTGTTTTGCCTATGACGGTCTCAGCTGGTCCATTCCCGGAAATTTCGAAACTTATGAACTGGACACACGCGAACTTCCGACAAGTGCGGTGGAGACTGCAAATACCCCGTTCACATTCCATACAGGCAATGTCTGGGGGAGCATTCATGAAGCGGCTCTTTATGATTTCCCTGAGATGAATCTGTATCGCTGCGATTCATTGGTGTTCCAGACTGAACTGGCTCTGAGACCGGACGGATGCAAGGCCCGGATTCCGGGGAAATTCACGACTCCGTGGCGGACTGTGCAGATTGGACGGAAGGCTGTGGATCTTATAAATTCTTCTTTGATTTTGAACCTTAATGAGCCATGTGCCATAGATGATATCTCATGGATCAAGCCGCAGAAATATGTCGGTGTATGGTGGGGCATGCACCTCGGTACGCAGACATGGACGGACGGGCCGCGTCACGGTGCGACTACGGAAAATGCCTTGAAACACATAGATTTTGCGGCTGAAAACAATATTGACGGAGTTCTCTTCGAAGGCTGGAACAAGGGTTGGGAGAACTGGGGCGGAAGCCAGAAGTTCGACTATTGCGAAGCGTCCCCCGAATTTGACATGGAAAAGATAGCTGCATACTCACAGGACAAGGGAGTTTCCCTGTGGATGCACAACGAAACTGGCGGCAGCATTTTCGAGTATGAGGCTGCATTGGACAGTGCTTTTGCGAAATATGAGTCCCTGGGTATCCACGTCCTGAAGACCGGATATGCCGGAGGAATGCCCGGAAATATCCGCCATCATTCCCAGAGGGCGGTGCAGCATTATCAGAAAGTGGTGGAAAAGGCTGCGGAGCACAGGCTGATGCTCGATGTCCACGAGCCGGTCAAGGAGACCGGTATCCGCCGTACATGGCCTAACATGATGACACGGGAGGGTGCAAAAGGCATGGAGTGGAATGCCTGGAGTGCCGGGAACAGCTCGGAATATCTCTGTACGCTCCCCTTCGTGCGGCTGTTGTCGGGCCCGATGGACTATACACCTGGAGTATTCGATATTTACTATGAAAGGGCAGTCGCTGATCCCGGACGGAAGGCGTGGAACGGGGACAATTCGCAGTGCTATATAAAGACAACGCTGGCACGCCAGATAGCGAACTGGGTCATCCTGTATTCTCCCCTGCAGATGGCCTGCGACCTGATAGAAAATTATGAAGGCCATCCGGCTTTCCGGTTTTTCCGGGATTTTGACCCCGACTGCGACTGGTCGGAAGCCCTTGACGGTGAGCCGGGGGATTTCATCGTGGTGGTCCGCAGGGCCGGGGAGAGATTCTTTCTCGGGGCCGGGACGAACCATGATGCGCGGACGGTTGCCGTACCTGTGGACTTTCTGGATCCGGGCACAGTCTATCATGCTGAAATCTATGCCGATGACCCTGATGCTCCGATAATTGTCCAGCCTGACGGTACACGGGCTTCTGACAAGACAGCATACAGGATTCTGACAGAGACTGTCACTGCTTCCGATACTCTGGATATCGCCATGTCAGCCGATGGCGGTCAGGCGATAGTGCTGAAGCCGGTTGATAAAACCGATATCTATGCAAACAGCGGTGACGGATGGGTTCTGGAGACGGACGATTATGGAGCTGATTATACCGGAGTTCCTGTAGCCAACGGGATATTGGGCCTGCTTCCATGGAGGGAGCCGTTTTCAGTGAGGCACATAATGCTGAACAATGTGTCGGACAGGCTTGCCCCTGATTATGTTAACCGGACGGTAAGGGGGATCAATCCTTTTTGTCTTGCAATGTCCATAGACGGTTTCCCGATGTCGGATGTCTGCGACTGGCATCAGAGCATAGATCTCAGGAAAGCGGAGCATGTCACGGAATTTGTAGCTGATGGGAAAGTCCGTGTACGGTATTCGTTTACGGCATTGAGGAATCTTCCGTATTCGATGCTTATGGATGTGGAAGTGTCGGCTCTTGATGATGTCGGGCTGGAGTTCAGGAATATGATGGCTGTGCCTGAAGATGAATATGGAGCTGTTGTCCGTGACAGGAAATCTTTCTGGATCGAGGGCCGGAAACTGGACTTTCTGACGGCCACGGCTCCGACTTCCGGCGGACGGTATGAAGTGGCTGCGGCATCATCATTTATTTCTGACAGGGAGAGTCTTTCCCGTTCCGGAAATTCGGATGAGGATATTATTTCTTTTTCACTTTCCAAAGGACAGACCGGACATTTTACATTGGCTGCGTCAGTATGTTCTACTGCGGATTTCAGTGACCCGTGGAATGAGGCTGTCAGGCAACTTGTCTATATAGACCGGATCTCTGTAGACGAGGTTTTGGCAGGACATAGGACTGATTGGTCGGAACTATGGCGCGGAGACATTGAGATCGAGGGGGATCCGGAAGCGCAGAAGACCGTAAGACTGGCTCTTTTCAGTCTTTACGGCTCCTGCAGGGAGGGAACGAGGCTGAGCATCCCTCCTATGGGGCTTTCGTCACAGGGGTATAACGGGCATATATTCTGGGATGCCGAGATGTGGATGTTTCCCCCGCTTCTGCTCTTGAATCATGGATTGGCTGAATCTATGATCGATTACAGGCTCGACAGACTGCCTGCAGCGAGGATGAGGGCGATGGCTTCCGGCTATGATGGGGTGATGTTCCCGTGGGAGTCCGATGAGTTCGGACAGGAGTCCACTCCTGTATGGGCACTTACCGGACCGATGGAGCATCATATTACGGCGGATGTCGGGATAGCGGCATGGAACTACTGGTGTGTTGTGAAAGACAGGCAATGGCTTCGGGACAAGGGCTGGCCGCTGCTGAAAGCGGTGGCGGAGTTCTGGACTGACAGGGTGAGGGACAACGGTGACGGCACTTATTCGATAACCGGTGTCGTGGGGGCAGATGAGTATGCAAATAATGTGATTGACAATGCCTTTACGAACGGGGCGGTTTCAAAGGTCCTTGAATGTGCCGCTGAAGCATCCGTCCTGTGCGGTGAACGGCTGCCCTCTGAGTGGATGAAGATTTCCGGGGGATTGAGGATATTGAGGGACGACAATGGTGTGACCATGGAGCATGAAGGGTATGACGGCGGTATGATAAAGCAGGCTGATGTGAATCTTCTGGGTTATCCGCTCGGTATCATTGATGACAGACGGCAATTGCTAAGGGATCTTGAATATTACGAGTCCCGTGTGGATCCGGTGAACGGACCGGCTATGACATGGAGCATATTCTGTATCCAGTATGCCAGATTGGGGAATGAAGATAAGGCTGAAGAGATGTTCCGACGCTGTTACAGGCCGTTTGCCCGACCTCCTTTCGGAGCTTTGGCCGAAACGCCCTCATCGCATAATCCTTATTTCATGACGGGCGCAGGAGGTCTCCTGCAGGCGGTGCTGAATGGATTTGCTGGACTTGAAATCACTGATGAAGGAATATCCCAGGTCAGTTCAGTGTTGCCTTCCAGCTGGAAGAGTCTGACAGTTAAAGGAATTGGACCGACACGGAGGACAGTGGTCATAAAGTGAAATCAGAGAATGAGTTATGACAGGTATTGACAATAAGAGAATCTCGCCGTTGCGCTGGGTTCCGAGCGCATATTTTGCAATGGGACTGCCGTTCGTAGTTCTTAATATGGTTAGTGTGCTTATGTTTAAAGGTCTCGGCATTGAAGACAGCAAAATCGCGCTCTGGACCTCGGTGATAATGTTCCCTTGGACTCTGAAGTTTCTGTGGAGTCCGTTTCTGGAAATGTTCCGGACCAAGAAATTCTTTGTCGTGGCTACACAATTGCTTTCAGGAATAGGATTCGGTCTGGTTGCTCTTGCACTTCATCTTCCGTCTTTCTTTGCTGTCTGTATAGCTTTGCTGACGGTCGTGGCATTGAGCGGAGCAACCCATGACATTGCCTTGGACGGGCTCTATATGGCGGAACTGTCGCAGACTGACCAGGCCAAGTATATCGGGTGGCAGGGAGCGTTCTACAATCTTGCGAAGTTAGTGGCGACAGGTCTTCTGGTTTATCTTGCAGGAGTGCTGATGGACAGGTTCAGGGCATCAGGTGCGGATGAGTTCGGAGCTGCATTGTCCGCATGGACTGCAATCATGCTGTCGGCTTCCGTACTGATGGTCGTTTTAGGACTGTATCATGCGAAGACCCTTCCGTCGGGAGAGGCGGCGGCAGTGACTGGAGGTACGGCATCGGACAGGCTTCATGAGTTGTGGGCGGTCATCAGAGATTTCTTTACGAAGAAATATATCTGGTGGTACATCCTGTTCATTATACTATACAGGTTAGGAGAAGGGTTTGTTATGAAAATCGTTCCGCTGTTTCTGAAAGCCGGCATTGATGAAGGCGGATTGGGGCTGACGGAACAGCAGATAGGTCTGTACTACGGGACTTTCGGGGCGGCGGCATTTGTTCTCGGCTCTTTGCTGGCAGGGTACTATATCGCGCATTTAGGTTTGAAGAAATCTTTGTATTCACTGGTATGCATCTTCAATATCCCGTTTCTGGTTTATACATGGTTTGCCTGGACACAGCCTGAGTCGATGTGGCTTATAGGAGGAGGTATTGTGCTGGAGTATTTCGGCTACGGCTTCGGTTTCGTCGGCCTGACCCTGTTCATGATGCAGCAGGTGGCACCGGGGAGACATCAGATGGCGCATTACGCCTTCGCTTCCGGAATCATGAACCTGTCCGTGATGATGACAGGTGCGGTGTCAGGATTCCTGAGCGATGCCGTAGGCTACAAGTGGTTTTTCATACTGGTGATGATAGCTGTAGTGCCGGTATTCGTGATGACAAGGTTCCTGCCGTTCACATATCCGCAGGACGCCGGCGAAAAACACTGACCTGCATGCCATCGCGGAAAAATGTGCCGTCCCGTACTGCTCATGCTGCCGCAGCGGATTTGACTGGAGAGGAATTGCAGTTTGATTTGGAATGTATTGTAATTGTAATGAGAATATAATTGAATGATTATGAAAGAGATGGAAATAAAAGGCCTGCCGTTGCCTTCAATGCCGTGGGAAGAACGTCCGGCAGGCTCGGCCAAAGTGATGTGGAGATATTCTGCGAATCCGGTTATCCCGAGGGATTTGCTCCCGGATTCGAACAGCATATTCAATTCGGCTGTCGTGCCCTTCAGGGACGGATATGCCGGGGTGTTCCGTGTGGATGATACCAATATCAGGATGACCCTTCATGCAGGATTCTCAAAAGACGGACTTCACTGGAACCTCGAACCGGAACCGCTCGTGTTCGACTGCGACATACCTGAAATAGGGCAGTGGGTCTACGGTTACGATCCTCGCGTCTGCATGATTGACGGGAGATATTATGTGACATGGTGCAACGGATACCACGGCCCGACCATAGGTGTGGCGTGGACGGACGATTTCAGGACATTCCATCAGCTGGAAAATGCCTTTCTGCCGTACAACCGCAACGGGGTGATGTTCCCTCGTAAAATCAACGGCCGCTTCGCCATGCTTTCGCGTCCGTCCGATACCGGCCATACTCCGTTCGGGGACATATTTTACTCAGAGTCGCCCGACCTTGAATACTGGGGCCGCCACCGTTTCGTGATGGGACCGTCGGATTTCGAGAAAAGCGCATGGCAGTGCTGCAAGATCGGAGCCGGTCCGATTCCGATCGAGACTTCCGAAGGCTGGCTCATGTTCTATCACGGGGTGCACCGCACCTGTCAGGGATACAACTATTCTTTCGGTGCCGC
>CALVDP010000047.1 GCA_944326315.1 uncultured Bacteroidales bacterium | reverse complement strand
ACGCCGGACTTCGTCCTCTATAGAGGTAATTCTCTGAAATTCATTTCATTCATTTCATCGAATTCACGTTAATTTTATTTTGCAGTCTTTATTCCGAAGCCTTCCATTGCCTCATCCTCGATATTGCCGGTGAATATCTTCACGTCGTGGTTTCCTATTGTTTTCATGGTCTTTCTGTTTGACGAGGGCAAAGATAGTATTGACATGTGCCAGATTGTGACACATGTCATAAAGGCTTTCACCGAGATGCTTTTCTGGTGTACTTTCCCTTGGGCATTTGCCTTTTTGGAGTATCTTTGCATGTAAGGCATGCAGGGGACACGCCATGGACTTGGCATGACGTGACATCCTGTCAATTATCTGAAAATGGAAGTAGTCAGAACAGAACTGGAAGGTGCAGTAATCATTATCCCGCGCATATTCAAGGATGACAGGGGATATTTTTTCGAATCTTTTTCCCACAGGGAATTCAGGGAAAAAATAATGGACACGGTCTTTGTCCAGGACAACGAGAGCCGGTCAGTCTATGGCGTGGTGAGGGGACTTCACTATCAGAAACCTCCATATGCGCAGTCGAAACTGGTTCGGGTGATAAGCGGCAGGGTGCTTGACGTTGTCGTGGACATCAGATACGGGTCTCCGACTTTCGGAAAACATGTTGCGGTGGAGCTGGACGGAGACAGTCATTCCCAGTTGTTCATTCCTCGTGGTTTTGCACACGGCTTCAGCGTATTGAGTGAAGAAGCGGTGTTCCAGTACAAGTGTGACAATTACTATAGTCCGCAGAGCGAGGGCGCGATAGCGTGGGATGATCCGGAGCTTGGGATAGACTGGAAGATACCGGCGGAGCGGGTGCTGCTGTCGGAAAAGGACAGGCACCATCCGCGGCTGTCGGATGCGGAAAGCGTATTCCGCTACGGGGACAAACTGTATTGAGTGGCATCTGTTTTCTGGCAGGAACGGATGATATAAGACGAGGACAAAGAAATGAATATATTGGTTACAGGGTCGAACGGGCAGTTGGGGATGGAGCTGCGTGAATTGGCCGCAAGGAGCGGGGACCGGTACATTTTTACGGACGTGACGGAAATTCCAGGAGTCCGGACAGAGTATCTGGACATTACCGATGCAACATCCGTGATGCGGTTTGCATCAGAAAAAGGCATCGGGGCGATAGTGAACTGTGCGGCCTATACGGATGTAGAGAAGGCGGAGGCGGACCGGGAGCCGGCAATGCTGCTGAATGCGGATGCGGTTAAAAACCTTGCGGAAGCGATGAAGGCAGAGGGAGGACTTCTGATCCATATTTCTACGGACTATGTCTTTGGGAAGGAGCCTTACAATGTACCGTGCAGGGAAGACCAGACAGGGACGCCGACAGGCGTGTACGGAGAGACGAAAAAGGCCGGGGAGCAAAATATACTGTTGTCGGGCTGCGATTACGTGACAATACGCACATCATGGCTGTACAGCGAATACGGGAAGAACTTCGTCAGGACGATGTTGAGGCTGACGTCGGAGAAGCCGGAAATAAAGGTAGTGTTCGACCAGACCGGGACTCCGACGTACGCGAAAGACCTTGCCGGGGCCATCCTGACGGTCATTGAAGACTACAGGACGACGAGGGACACCGGCGGCCGATACATCAGGAGCGGGATTTACCATTACAGCAACGAAGGGGTATGCAGCTGGTACGATTTCGCGAAGAAGATAGCGGAATATTCCGGTCATGCCGGATGCCGGATAGTCCCGTGCCACAGCGTGGAGTTCCCGACCAAAGTCAGGCGTCCGTCGTACTCGGTGCTTGACAAGACGAAAATCAAGGCTACGTTCGGGGTTGAGATACCGTACTGGACAGATTCGCTGAAACGTTGCCTTGAAAATATGGGAGAATACGCGGCGAACAGGCCGGACAGGCATGAATGAACTTAATTCGAAGAAACCAGATATCGTGAAAATCGGCAATGGGAACAAGAACAATAATGATAACTGGCGGTGCAGGCTTTATCGGAAGCCATGTGGTGCGCCTTTTCGTGAACAGGTATCCGGAATACCGGATCATCAATGTGGACAAGCTGACATACGCCGGGAATCTGTCCAATCTGAAAGATGTTGAGGACAGTAAGAATTATCTCTTCGTGAAGGCGGATATCTGCGATTACGAGGCTATGTGCCGGACCATGAGGGAGAACGGTGTAGAAGGAATCATCCATCTCGCGGCAGAAAGTCATGTTGACCGCAGCATCATGGATCCTTTCACTTTTGCGAGGACCAATGTGATGGGTACGCTGTCCCTTCTCCAGGCAGCACGGACTTGCTGGGAGAGTGCCCCGGACGGATATGAAGGCAAACTGTTCTACCACATCTCTACCGACGAGGTCTACGGGGCGCTTGGCCTGACACATCCCGAGGGCATAGAGCCGCCATTCTCTACCCGGGCGTCATCTGGCATGCATCACCTTGCCTATGGGGAAGATTTCTTCCGGGAGGATACACGCTACAGCCCGCACAGCCCGTATTCGGCGTCAAAGGCATCTAGCGACCATTTCGTGAGGGCGTTTCATGACACGTACGGCATGCCTGTGATAATAACAAACTGCTCGAACAACTATGGACCTTACCAGTTCCCAGAGAAGCTGATACCTCTGTTTATCAACAATATCCGTCACCGCCGTCCGCTCCCGGTCTACGGCAAGGGAGAGAATGTGCGCGACTGGCTTTATGTGGAGGACCATGCAAGGGCAATAGACCTGATATTCCACAGGGGCAGACCGGGGGATACATACAATATCGGAGGCTTCAACGAATGGAAAAACATAGATATAGTCAGACTGCTTGTCAATACGGTTGACCGGCTGCTCGGAAGGAAAGAAGGGGAGGACATGTATCTGATCACGTATGTGACGGACAGGGCAGGTCATGACTTAAGATATGCCATCGACTCGACCAAACTGCAGAAAGAGCTCGGGTGGGAGCCTGACCTCCAGTTCGAGGAAGGGATAGAGAAGACAGTCCGCTGGTATCTTGACAACCATGAATGGCTTGACAATGTGACCAGCGGCAACTATATGAAATATTATGATGAAATGTACTCCGGCCGCCAGACTGGACAGATATGAAGAACCATGTTGAAATAACGTGAATTCGATGAAATGAATGGAATGAATTTAAGAGAATTGTTAAATAACGTGAATTCGATGAAATGAATGGAATGAATTTCATAGAATTACCTCTATAGAGGACGAAGTCCGGCGTAAGTTCTCCCCTACGCAGGGGAGAATTTAAGAGGGGTGACACGAAAAAGGAAAGGGATTTCGAAGAAATCGTAACGTCAGTTCGACGGAATCTCTGATATTGAACAGAATAATTCGTCGAACTGACGTTAAATAGGCTGAAATGAACAAGGATATCCAGATAATAGACTGTACATTGCGGGACGGAGGCTATTACACGCAATGGGATTTCGATGACGCCGTGCTTGACGCTTATTTCTCCTCGATGGAAAGGCTTCCTGTCACATATCTCGAGATAGGGTACAGGAACAATCCGGCTCCGGGATATATGGGAAGATTCGGCTATACGCCAATACCGGTACTGGAGAAGATCAGGTCAAGGACATCTCGGAAACTTGCCGTAATGCTGAATCAGAAAAGCACGTCAGTCAGTGACCTTGAAGTGCTGGCAAGGCCTCTTGCAGGACTTGTGGACATGATAAGGCTGGCGGTGGATCCTGCCAACTTCGACAAGGCTGTGGAACTCGCAGCCGCAGTCAGGGACATGGGCTTTGAAGTAGGCTTCAACATGATGTACATGTCAAGGTGGAACTCATACGATGGCCTGATGCGGAAGCTTCACAGACTCAACGGAATTGCGGATGGCTTCTTCATGGTGGATTCTTACGGAGGCATGACTCCGGAGGAAGTCGCCGCCACAAGCCGTTCCGTACTTGACGAACTGTCCTGTCCCGTAGGATTCCACGGGCACAACAATCTTCAGATGGCTCTTGCCAACAGTCTTGCTGCCGTGAAGACCGGTGTCAGCCGTGTGGATGCCACCGTCCTCGGCATGGGGCGTGGGGCCGGAAACCTGAATCTTGAACTGCTGCTTACATTCCTGAGCGGGACATGCGGCCTTAACGTGGATTTCAATGAACTCGGCTCCGTGGTGTCCGCATTCTCTCCTCTGATGGAAAAATACCGCTGGGGAACATCTCTTCCTTATATGATATCGGGCACATATTCTTTCCCGCAGAAGGAGGTCATGGACTGGGTGGCCAACAGAGTCTATTCTTTCAATTCCATTGTCCGGGCCCTGAAAAACAGGATAGACCATAAGGTGGACAATGCCAAGTATCCGTTGCTTGCACTCCGGGGCAGATATGACAGGGTCATTGTCGTGGGCGGTGGAGACAGTGTGCCACGCCACATAGATGCGCTTGTCCAGTTTATCCGGAAAAATGCGGGTACTGCAGTCGTGCTGACCACTGCGAGGCATGCAGCCCTGTTCAACGGGATCGAGGCGGACATATTCTACTGCCTGGACGGAAGCGAGGGGAAGAGGCTGACAAGAAATGTCGGAGAGAAGAATTTCCATGGCAGGTGCATATTGCCTCCATATCCGAGGGTGATGGGGACGGAAGTCCCGGAATATGCACAGAAGCACACATTCGAGCTGGAGAAGATAGATGTCGTGGATTCTTGCAGGAATTCAGTGACGGCAATCGCTCTTCAGCTTGCGTCTGAATTGTCCGACGGTGACATATTCATTGTCGGATACGACGGCTATCCGGGGAATGTCCTGTCCGAAAAGGAAGTGACTCTGACCAATGAAAACAATACCATTTTCATGGAATATGCCGCCAGGACAGGTCATAAGCTTGTGTCTCTGACACCAACAATATACAGGTCGCTTGCGGCCATGTCGATATACCAGATGATATGATTCACCGCCATAAAAAGACGTTATTATGAAGAAAGGCAAGGTGGCATTCTTCCTTCCGGCACGTTCCGGAAGCGAAAGGGTGGCAAACAAAAACACAAGGCCGTTTGCCGGCATTCCGGGCGGCTTGATGCAGAACAAGATGCAGCAGCTTGTCGCTACGACCGGAATTGACGAGATCATTCTCAGTACGAATGACGAAAAATGCATGGAGATCGCTTCATCCTTCCTGGATGACAGCAGGGTGAAAATAATAAGGAGACCGGACAGCCTTTGCCTGGGGTCTACTGACCTGCAGGATCTTATAATGTATGTCCCGACAGTGACCGATGCAGACTATATCGTATGGGGGCATGTCACTACGCCATTGGCCGGTGCCGGGGAATATGACAGAGGGATATCCGCCTTTTTCACAAAGTTAGGGGAGGGCTACGATTCTCTCGTGGGAGTACGCGAGCTCAGGAATTATCTGCTTGACGGGTCCGGCAGGGTGGTGAACAATACGACACCGCTTCCGTGGCCAAGGACACAGGATCTTGATCCTCTCTACCTGATCAACCACACTATGTTCATAGCCCCAAGGCAGGTATATGAGCGCGACAGGAACAGGCTCGGCAGCCATCCGTATCTGTATGTCATGGATGAGATACATTCGTTCGACATAGACTGGGAGGATGACTTTGTCATTGCAGAGGCATTGTACCGCAATTTGAAGTGATGTGACTTTCGCATGCATATCGCGGATCTTGCGGAATTTGTCTTCAGGGAAGAATATTTCCTGGAAATATTGGCAGGCTTGTGAATAAATCATATATTTGTCGTGCGTCCGCGAAATGCTTAACTATGATTTGGACGTAAACTTTTCTAGGGGTGGGCCGCGCCCCGCCTTGCGGAGCATGGCTTGCCCTGATTTTTGTATTGATGTACGAGGAACACTGATATGCGTTTACCTGCTGAATGGGAAAAACAGAGCGGCATCCAGCTTACCTGGCCGCATTGTGATACCGAGTGGTACGGGCTGGAGGATGTGCTCGGCTGCTATGTGGAGATTGCCTGCACCATTATCCGATATGAGCCTTTGATGATTGTCTGCCGGGACATTGCCGAGGCCAGGGCTGATATCGACAGGATCTCGGCGGCGAAAGGCCTTCATCCGGATTACGAAAAGATTTTCTTTTATGAAGCACCCCTTAACGACACATGGGCGAGGGATCATGGCGGGATTTCCGTCTACGGAGATGCCGGGGAGAAATATCTCTATGACTTCGTGTTCAACGGTTGGGGACTCAAGTTCGCGGCCAACCTTGACAACAAGATCACGAGGACCATTTTCAACCAGGGCGCATTCTGTGACGATGTGGCAGGAGTGGACATGAGTCCTTATGTGCTGGAAGGCGGCAGCATTGACACAGACGGGTGCGGGACATTGCTTACCACATCCGAGTGCCTGTGTTCAGTGAACAGGAATGAATATCTTTCAAGGGATGAGATAGAACAGGAGCTGAAAGGCGCTTTCGGCCTGGATAGGATATTGTGGCTGGACCATGGCGGGATTGCCGGAGACGACACGGACAGCCATGTGGACATACTTGCAAGATTCTGTTCCGCGGATACTATTGCTTACATGAAATGCGAGGATCCGGCCGATGCCAATTATGAAGGACTTGCAGCTATGGAGAAGCAGCTGAAGGAATTCCGGACCAAGGACGGAAAGCCTTACAGACTCGTACCGCTTCCTCTGCCCGAGCCTCTGTACCTCGACGGATACAGGCTTCCTGCCTCGTATGCCAATTTCCTGATAATAAACGGAGCTGTCCTGCTTCCGGGCGCAGCATCACCTATGGATGATGTGGCGAGACACCGGCTGCAGCAGGTCTTCCCTGACAGGGAGATCGTGGTGATAGATTGCAGGCCGCTGCTTTCCGGGCACGGCTCGCTGCACTGCATCACGATGCAGTTCCCTGACGGATGGCTTCGTACTTCTCCGCGTCAGGACGTGATTTGAAAGTTCATATCGGATTCTAAAAAATGGTAATATTATGCATGTTTTGAAAGTTGGCATGGTGCAGCAAAGCTGCTCTACGGATATCAGGGAAAATATCTCAAAGCTTAAGGAGAATATCAGAGGCTGCGCGAAAGTCGGGGCAGAACTGGTTGTCCTGCAGGAACTTCACAATTCGGTGTATTTCTGCCAGACAGAAGATGCCTCCCTGTGCAATCTCGCAGAACCGATACCCGGACCGTCCACGGAAGAGTTCGGGGCACTGGCCAGGGAACTTGGGATAGTCCTGGTCCTTTCACTGTTCGAGCGCAGGGCTCCGGGCGTATATCACAATACTGCTGTGGTGATAGAGAAGGACGGCAGCATAGCCGGCACATACCGCAAGATGCACATACCTGATGATCCGGGCTATTACGAGAAATTCTACTTCACTCCAGGAGACCTGGGATTCAGACCGATAGAGACTTCTGTCGGGACGCTCGGCGTGCTGGTGTGCTGGGACCAGTGGTATCCTGAGGCAGCACGGATCATGGCTCTGAACGGGGCGCAGATACTCATATACCCGACTGCGATAGGCGGTGTGGGTACAGATCCGAAATATGAACAGGAGATCCAGCGCCAGGCATGGGAACTCGTCCAGAGAGGACATGCCGTGGCCAACGGTCTTCCGGTGATAACTGTCAACAGGACAGGCCACGAGGATGATCCTTCCGGGAATACCAGCGGCATCGACTTCTGGGGATGCTCTTTCGCTGCCGGACCACAGGGCGAGATCATCTCATCATTCGATATGGATGAAGAGGGCGCCAAGGTCGTGGACATAGATCTCGACAGGACTGAATACGTCCGCAGAGGCTGGCCTTTCTTCCGTGACAGGAGGATTGACGCGTATGGCGACATATTGAAGAGATACGGCAAGTAGTCTTTTCACTCTTCCGTGTGTAGCGAAGACCTCCGGAATTGCATCATCATAAGATACTGCGTATAAATTGACATGATATGGCAAATATAGGAACAACATTTACGAAATTCGGGAAGAAGGCTCTTCTTTGCGGCTCCGGTGAACTTGGCAAGGAAGTGGCGATCGAACTGCAGCGTTACGGTGTCGAAGTCGTGGCTGTGGACAGATACGAGAATGCGCCGGCCATGCAGGTGGCGAATTCTTTCCATGTGATTCCCATGCTGGACGGCATGGCGCTGAGGGAGGTCATTGAGCAGGAGAATCCGGATTTTATAATTCCGGAGGTGGAAGCCATTGCCACGGATGTGCTGGTGGAACTCGAAAAGGAAGGATACAATGTGATACCTACGGCCAAGGCGGCTTTCCTGACCATGAACAGGGAAGGTATCCGGCGTCTTGCCGCTGAGACACTCGGGCTGCCTACATCCAGATATATGTTCGCTTCCGACGAGGAAGGCTTCAGGAAGGCTGTCGGGGAAGTGGGGATGCCATGCGTGGTGAAGCCTGTGATGAGTTCTTCGGGACACGGTCAGAGTGTCATACGGAGCGCCGGAGACATTGATACAGCCTGGCATATCTCCCAGGAAGGTGGAAGAGCCGGGAGCGGGAAGGTGATAGTGGAAGGATTCGTGGATTTCGATTACGAGATCACCCTCCTTACGGTCAGACATTGTGCTGGTACGACTTTCCTCAAGCCTATAGGCCATCATCAGGTCGACGGTGACTACAGGGAATCATGGCAGCCTCAGCCAATGCCGGAGAAGGCCGTGCAGAAGGCGCAGGACATAGCGAAGAAGATTACCGATGCGCTCGGGGGATACGGGATTTTCGGCGTGGAACTTTTCGTCAAGGGCGAGGACGTGATTTTCAGCGAGGTCTCTCCACGGCCTCATGATACGGGAATGGTCACGATGATATCCCAGGACATGTCAGAGTTCGCTCTTCATGCAAGGGCTGTGCTCGGCCTTCCTGTCCCTGGCGTGCGTTTTTATGGCCCGTCCGCATCGAAGGCCATTGTGGTGGAAGGCAATACACGTGAGTATGAATTCAGAAACCTGGAGAATGTCCTTGCCGAGGAGGGTGTCCAGCTCAGAATATTCGGCAAGCCCGAAATAGCCGGCCACCGCAGGCTCGGTGTACTCCTTGCTACGGCGGATACCGTTGCAGACGCGCTCGCCAAGGTGAACAGAGCGTATTCCAGACTGGAAGTCAAGGTGTACTGACCCATTTCCCTGCCATGCTTTAACATGTTGATTCTCCGATATTTTTCATTATACATAAGGAGATCGGCGGGAGTGGGGGATAACTTTGCCAATTCAGTATTTTTGCCTATTTTTGCAGATCAGAATGTAGTGGAATTAAAAACGAGATTATTATTGTGAATTTGAATTTTCTAAAGCATGCCGTGATCTGCCTTTGCGTTGCGGCTGCGGCCGTCGGTTGTACGACATCCAAACAGATCCTTTATTTCCAGGATATCGATACAGCTGAGATTGACCGGATAGTGACGAATTACGAGCCGGTCATAAAACGTGACGACATATTGAAGATAGTCGTTTCGGGGCCGGACAAACTTGTGGTGCAGCCGTATAACCTGACACTTGGCGAAGTGACCGCCACATCTACGTCTTCTTCTCCGGAGGATGCCACACTCCAGTATCATGTGGACAAGGACGGCTACATCGATTTCCCGGTGCTGGGCAGGATCAAGGTGCTCGGCATGACAAGGCAGGATCTGGTGAAATACCTTACGTCCGAACTCAGGAAGGAGGTGAACGATCCTGTGGTATATGTCTCTTTCGCGAATTTCAAGGTCACAGTCCTGGGCGAGGTCAAGAATCCAGGTACATACAATGTGACATCTGAGCGGATTACCATCCTCCAGGCCCTCGGTATGGCAGGAGACCTGAATCTTACGGCACGAAGGGACGGCATTATCCTTATAAGGGATGACAACGGACTGAATACACATATCAAGATAGACCTTAAGACAAGCGACATCCTGAGTTCTCCATATTTTTATCTTCAGCAGAATGACGTCCTGTATGTCCCGGCAAGCCCGACAAGGGTAGCCACGGCCACCACCACGCCTCTGTGGAGTACAATCCTGTCCGGAGTCACGACATTCATGTCGGTGGTTTCCGTTATTCTGAGCGTAATTACATTGTCCGGCCGATAGGTGTCCGGAGCGGGTGTGAATGTCTTATCAGTAATACCGTCAGGTTATGGAAAACAACAGTGTAAACAACTCAAATATAGAAATGCGGGAGAAGAAGGAGGATTCCATTGATCTCAGATATATTGTGGACGTAGTATGGGACCTCAAATACTGGATTGCCCTGTCATTGGTCATCGCATTGCTTGCAGGCTATCTTTTCTTGAAAGTCAAGACGCCGGAGTATACGCGTTCCGCCACCGTGCTTATCGCCAATGACAGGATGACAGGCGGAGCCGGGCTGGAGATGCAGCTGCTGTCCGACATTACGGGGATGCGGGCCAACGGCTTAATCCAGAACGAGATCTACATCCTCAAGTCAAGGCCTCTCATGCAGGCCGTTGTAGAGGACCTTTCTCTCAATGTCCGTTATTACGGGCCGTCCACTTTTTTTAAGGACCAGGAGCTGTACCGTGTGTCTCCGGTCGAGATGGAGCTTATTTCCGCCAGCAGGAAGAACAAATATCCTTATGTAGCCGTCGAGTTCGAGGTAGGGGAGGATACCCTGGCATATACGGTCAGGAAGCTTTCCTTCATCTCCAATGCCGAGAATGCCAAGCATCCGGTTCTCAAGGAATTCAAGGGAAGGACATATAATTTCGGAGATGCCGTGCAGCTGCCGGATGACAATACATTGGTGCTTACCAGAACGGAATATGCACGCTTGTTCAAGCCAGGGAAGTACAAGGCGGTATTCGTCTCCCCCAAGAAGATGGCGAAATACTATTCATCCAGGCTCTCTGCCGGTACCACGGACTACAAGGAGCGTTCAAGTGTGATATCGCTTACCATGCAGGACAATATCATATCCAGGGCGGACGATATCCTGAATACGCTTATAGCCAAGTATAACGAGGACACCAGGAATTTCCTGTCCCTTTCGACATCCAATACGCTTGCGTTCATAGACGAGAGGCTTTCGAGCCTTGAGACGCAGCTCGGTGATATCGAGACGGAGGTGCGAAATTACAAGACGGACAATACGCTTGTGGATTTCATGCTCCAGTCCGAAAGCATCATCAATAAAGGTACGGAGTATGAGTCCCAGATAACACAGCTCGGAATACAGCTGCAGTTCCTTGACATGATCAGGGAATATCTTGCTGACGGCAGCAATGAGTTCAGCCTTCTTCCTGCCAATATAGGCATCGAGGACCAGGGACTTACAACCGTGATCAATGACTATAATACTGTCGTGATTGAAAGACGGAGGCTGATGCTGGGGGCGTCCGAGACAAACCCGAGGGTAATAGCTCTGACCAACCAGATACAGGATATGCGCAAGGCGATACTCCTGTCCATCAATCAGCTGCGTGATTCCTACCAGTACCGCTATGATGTCGTGCTCAAGGAAGCCATGGCAGACAAGGACAAGATGGCGGAAATCCCGAACCAGCAGCTTGACATGGCCAAGATCGAACGCCAGCAGATGATTGTGGAGCCTCTCTACGTGCTCCTGAGGCAGAAGAAGGAGGAGGCTCTGATCTCGCTTTACGCGCAGACGGACAACGCCAGGATAGTGGAGCCGGCGGACGGACCGGACACCCCGTCATCTCCGCAGCCTCTAATGATCTATGCCTTCTGCTTCCTGCTCGGGTTCGTGGTCCCTCCGGGAGTGTTCTTCCTGAAGCACATGTTGCAGAGGAGGGTGTATTCGATCAAGGATGTGAAGGACAGGACATCTCTTCCTGTGATAGGGTATATTCCGGTCAGCGAGTCTGTCATGGTCGTCCAGGGCAGCAGGGATATCCTGACCGAGACTTACAGGGCTGTTCGTGCGAACATGGGCTTCCTTTCGGCGAAGGTCATCCAGATCACGTCTTCCATTTCAGGGGAAGGCAAGTCTACTGTGGCAGTGAATCTCGCCCTGACTCTCGCCTTTGCCGGGAAGAAGGTGCTGTTCATAGAGACGGACCTCAGAAACGGTTTCGACTACAGGGTATTCAATGTCCAGAAAAGCAGCCACGGTCTTGCAACCTATCTGAGCGGCACGGATTCGCTGGAAGAAGTCTTGCGTCGCGGGGTGATCAACCAGAACCTGGATGTCATCCTCAGAGGTACGATGCCGCCTAACCCGAACGAGCTCCTGTCAGGCAGCAAGATGGAGAATCTAATTGCCGAGATGCGGGAGAAATATGACTACGTCATCTGCGATTCCGCACCGTATGTCATAATTTCTGACCCTATCGTAGTCAACAACTACACTGACGCCACATTCTATGTGGTAAGGTGCGGTGTCTCTGACCTGAGGTTCCTGGACGAGCTCAATTTCGCTTCCGAGACAAGGCGTCTGAAGAATATCTCCATCATTATCAACGGAATTAATCCGAAGACCAAGATATACGGAAGCTACGGCGGCTACGGCTACGGTTATGGCTACGGCTACGGTGGAAATGAAAGGAAATTTGATTGACAGGGTATAATATAATGTGGTTTTTCAGCAAATACGTGAGGTTTATGGATATGGATTTCAGGACTGATGTCCATTGCCATATTCTGCCTGGCGTAGACGATGGTTTCGGTTCGGAGGAGAAATCGGTCATGGCTTTGCAGCTGTTGCACGAGCGCGGGCTGGAACACAGCATGCTGACACCGCATATCTATCCTGAACTCTACCCGGCGAATAACCCGGAATCGATAAGGACGCGCTTTGCCGAAGTGTCCGGGATGCTGGAAAACACGGGAGTGAAATGCCTTGTGGCCGGTGAACATATGGTGTATCAGGGGATTGATGCGGCTTTTCCGGCCGGAGGCAGTTTCCTGACATTGCCGGACAATCATATCCTCATCGAGATGTCGTATGCCTACGAGTCTCAGAATATCAGGGATTTTGTCTTTTATCTCAATGCGACGGGACTCCATCCTGTGCTTGCACATCCGGAACGCTACAGCTACTATTCAATGGACATGGTGGAGGTGAAGTCGATCGTGGACATGGATACACGCCTGCAGTTGAATATCCTGTCTCTGGGTGGCTTCTACGGCAATACCGCCAAGGTGAAGGCCGGAATACTCCTGGAGGCGGGCCTGTATTCCTATCTTGGAACAGACCTGCATTCTCTCTCGCAGATCGAACAGCTGAAATCTCTTAAGATAGAGAAGAAGCATGTCCCGGCTATAGAGAAGCTTCTGGAGAACAACGACCTTCTCTGGCAGGCAGCCTCATCCGGGGTATAGCCTTACTTGGTCTCGGCAAGCTTGGCTAGTTCATACTCAGCCTTGATCTTGTCGATGACAGCGCATACGATGCGGTACATCTTGCTGTCCGCTGCATAGTTGGCGGGGCAGATGAAGTTCACCCTCTGCTGCCTGAGGAGCTTCCTGGCGATGTGTCTCTTCCTCTCGGCCTTCGGGTCGTACACGGCTATCGAATTGCCTCCGAACATCTTGACTATTTTCATGCATGGCACATCGGTCTCTCCGTCTCCGAAGTATATCATCGACGGGAACGGGATGCGCTTGTTCTCGTCAAGCTGACTTTCATTGACCCTCTTGTTGTCCCTTATGCTGAGAATGCCTTTGTTTATCTTGAAAAGAAACTGGGTCTTGGCCGTATAGTCCACGGCGACACCGGGCCATTCGGCTTCCCCGTTCTCGTTGTAAAGGAATGAGCAGGCGAAAATCCTCTTGAATTCCTTGGCAATAGGGGAGCCTTCAATCATCTCTGCAAGTCCGGAAGAGTTGATATAATGTTCGATGCGGACTCCGCGTGCCTTTCCGTAGCCGTTGACAAGCCTGAACCATTCCAGTACGCCGGGAAACAGTTCTATCTGCTCTCCGAATTTCTTGAAATCTTCCTTTCTGAGCGTAATGCCGGCCTTCCTGGCTTCGTCGAACATGAGTTTCATATAAGCCAGGATATTGCTCGCATCCTGCCCTTTCGCTATCTCGTCACTCATTTTCCAGAATTCTTCCGGGGTCTTCCCGATGGCCTGTATGAAGCCGAATTCCTGCATGTTCCCGGGAGAAAGTGTCCCGTCAAAGTCATAGACGAGGGCTACTATCAGTTGCTTTCTCATAAGCCTGCATTTAAATTGCACATCTTTCCAAAGATACTGAAAATCTGCGGGATTACAGCAGGAAATATGCAGAATCGCATATACTCGGCCTATTCCAGGAGGAAGGCGTCAGGATACTTCACCACGCCGTGGATGCCGTCCAGTCCGCCTTCAGTCAATTCGGCAGCCATGCAGCACTCGTCCGGAGCATCAAAAGGAAAGGATATTCCGTATGCGGATGCTCTTCTGTATCCGAATCTCGGGTAATCTGCAGTTCCTGTGTACGATTTGGTCTTTTTGTCTAAAAGAGGTATCTTTGGTGGACAGGCGGATGATTCCTGGCATGCTGCCGGTCATCTGCGCAAATTCATTTCATTATGAAACATTATCTGTCACGTCTGGAAAATATTGTCAAGTCTCATTGGGACGGGAAGGCATTGAGTAATTTCAAAGGGGAGTCGTTCACTTTCGGTGAGACAGCCGCCTATATTGAGAAGTTCCATATTTTTTTCAGGGAGGCCGGGATACAGAAAGGCGACAAGATTGCCGTATGTGCCAGGAATTCCGCGAGATGGGCGGTATGCTTCCTTGCCGCCAACACATACGGTGCGGTGACTGTGCCGATTCTCGCCGACTTCCATCCGGAAAGTATCAACGCCCTTGTGGACCATTCCGAGAGCAAGCTCCTATTTACCGACACTGATTTGTGGAAGAAGCTTGATGCCGCTAAGATGCCGCTTCTCCAGGCAGCAGTATCCGTGGGCGATTTCAGCATGCTCTACTGCCGGGACGGGAAGGTAAGTGAAGCGTTCGGAAAGGCGTCTTCCATCTTCTCTTCCATGTATCCCGACGGATTTTCAGTCGCCGATGTATCCTATCCGTCTGACAATGGCGGCGATATCGCCCTGATAAACTATACGTCCGGGACCACGAGTGCTCCGAAGGGCGTGATGATCAGATATGACGCACTGAGCTCGAATATCGAGTTCGGACTTGAGAATATGCCGTGCAGCCCCGGGGAGAATATCGTATCCATGCTTCCCATGGCGCATATGTACGGTATGGTGTTCGAATTCCTTTACCCTCTGTGCGGCGGTGTCACAGTCAATTTCCTGGGCAAGACCCCTACTCCGGCCCTCCTGCTTGGCGCGATGGCGGAACTGAAGCCGTATCTCGTCATCACGGTACCTCTGGTCATGGAGAAGATATTCAAGAGTTCCGTACAGCCTGTGCTCAGGAAGCCGCTGATGAAGGTACTGGTGCATGTGCCTGTAGTAAACAGTATCATATTCAGGAAAATAAGGGAGAAACTGATGTCTGCGTTCGGCGGACAAGTGCGTTCTCTCATAATGGGCGGAGCCGCACTCAATCCGGAGGTGGAGTCGTGGTTCATGAAGTTCCGCCTGCCGTTCACCGTCGGCTACGGCATGACGGAGGGTGCGCCGCTTTTCGGCTATGCTCCGTGGCAGGAGTTCGTGCCGCGTTCATGCGGACGGAAGGTAGACAGGATAGATGTGCGTATAGATTCTGCATCCCCGTCTGATATTGTGGGAGAAATACAGGTGAAGGGTGTCAATGTCATGGCCGGATATTACAAGAATCCGGAAGCGAGTGCTGCCGCCTTTACTGCGGACGGCTGGCTGAGGACAGGCGATCTCGGCGTGATTGACAAGGCAGGGAATATCTTCATACGCGGACGGAGCAAGAACATGATATTGTCTTCCAACGGACAGAACATATATCCGGAAGAAATCGAGGCCTTGCTGAACAACCAGCCTTATGTGGTCGAATCCGTGGTGGTGGACAGGGCTTCCAGGCTTGTCGGACTGGTATATATGGACAGTGACAGGATGGCGGCGGACGGCCTTGACGAGGCTGCCGCGGACAGCTGCCTCAGGTCAATTCTTGCTGATGTCAACAAGGATCTGCCGGCCTACAGCAGGCTGTCGAAGCTTGAGCCTCAGGAAAAACCTTTCGAGAAGACTCCGAAGATGAGTATCAGACGCTTCCTGTATCAGTGACATCCTGCAACGATACAATACGATTTCGCATCTATAAGTCCGAAGTTTTTCAGTTATGGGAAGATTCGGACTTGTTTTGTATGTTTTGATGCTTCTGCCGCTTGCCGTGAATGCCTCCGATGTTGCCGGCAGACAGGAATTCGTGCTGAAACATCATGAATTCCAGGTGTCTACGGGAATTGTTCCCGGCAGATATTCATTCGGCTATGACCATAAATCTCCGTTTGACCACTTTTCTTTCCCGGGTATATATGAAAGTTCCCGGTATTATGAGCGTGAATATGTTTCCGGCGTATGGTCGCTGGGGTATACCTATAACTTCACGAAGGTCCTCGCAATCCAGACGAATGTCTTCTACGAGTCCGGATGGATAGACCGTTTCAGCAGGGAAGGTGACGTGAAAGTGGCGGAAAGCCTTGATTCTTATCTTTCTGCAATGGCATCTTTCAAGGTCAGCTGGTACAACAGACCTGCTGTAAGACTGTATTCATATCTCGGCCTCGGACTCTCTTACAAATACGGCTACAACGATCCTGTAAACGGTCTCGGACAGGGGACAAGGATACATGACATTGTGGCCGCCTTCCAGTTCACGCCTCTCGGCGTGCAGTTCGGAAGACGCCTTTTCGGATTTGCCGAGATAGGTATCGGGCATTATTTCAGCGGAGCGGCGGCAGGAATAGGGTACAGGTTCTGACTGGAATGCAGCCGGGCGCATGGAATATTAATATGATTCGGATTATGAGGAAGACTTACAGATATATGGTAATGGCGGCGGCATCCCTGTGCCTTATGTCATGCAAGATATATGATGACAAGGAATATGTGCAGGAGCCGGGATATATTGTGGCCCAGGATACATACCGGGCCTATGTCAATGAGCTGTTCATGGTGGCCGAACTTGCCGATTTCTTCAGCGGATACCAGGAGTTGCGTGAAGACAGGGAGGCGGCTGAAGCTTTTGCAGAGTCCTACTTCGGGATCAGTCTGGACTGGGACAGCTGCCTGTTCTATGAGTATGCCGACATCCCGGGCCATGGCAGCATATCCCTGGAGGATGACGGCACCTTTTCTGTGGATATGTACAGACATTCGTACTATTTGGATGGAGGTGTCCGGAACGGGATTTATTCCGTGACTGATGACGGCAGGGCCTTCCGGATCACGTTGAGGTATGAGGACGGTGAAGGTTCCGTGCCGACGGATACGGATGACCTGACTGCCGGGGCGACAGTAAGGTGCGAAGATGGATGGATCGTGATGGATGAATGCAGCATAGCCTGTCCTTTCCAGGCTTATTCATGCAGTATATCTTCCGTTTCAGGCAAACCTGCCAGAAGACGTTCCGTATCTGTTTCGGACACTGCATACCAGGCTTCGGAAGGCTGTCTGCATTATGTGTATTCCGAACCTGACGGTTTTACCGACGAGTT
>CALVDP010000046.1 GCA_944326315.1 uncultured Bacteroidales bacterium | reverse complement strand
GCCGAGCGGCATGTCGGAATGTATTCCGATATGTCAGAGGCGGAACGAGGAAAAGCAATGTAATTGCTTAATAGGGGGTGCAGGGGGTTAAGATAGTTTAAGTTGTCTTTCGTAGAAAGACATATGAGGGTGAGAATTCACCCTCATTGCCGAGGCGCTACCGGATATGTGGCGAAGCCAAATATACTCAGAAGCCGAGAGCAATGCAAGTTTACTTGCAATTGCCGAGGCGCAACAGGATATGTGGCCGCAGGCCAAATATCTCAGAAGCCGAGAGCGAAATATTATTCATTTTTATTTTGAGCAGGTGCAATAATTGGTTAAATTTGCGGAAACAGGCAAATTGTATGAATATGGGAGTTCTCGGAAGGTCTTGCGGTATCATCCTGATACTCATGACGCTGTGTTCTGCGTCCGGGTGTGATGTGTTCAGACGCATGGCCGGCAGGCCTACTGCCGTAGAGCTGGAAGAGATGCGCATCGAGAAGCTGATGCAGGAAGAGGCTGTCAGACAGCGCCGGGTGGATTCCCTTGCCAGAGTGCAGGCGGAGAAAGAGGACTCCATAGCCATAATGGATTCTCTGGCGCAGATCAAGGGGACAATACTCAACCCTTCGGAAATGGGCGGACTTTTTACCACCAGGCTGGATTCTCGGTACTATGTGGTGGTCGGCTCCTTCAAGAGCAGGCATAACGCCGAGGCGCTTTTCTCCGAGGTCAAGGACAAGGGATATTCCCCGATACTTGTGAATTTCAGGAATGGATTCAACGCTATAGCCATTATGCCTTCGGATGACCTCCGTGAGATATTCCATTCTCTCAAGAAGGTCAAGGCGGAGTCATTCTGTCCCGAGGATGTCTGGATATTGGTCAATGAATGAGAAATATGGAGAGATCTTTATGCAAAGCCGCGGCCGTCTGCTGTGCCGTGCTGTCTTGTCTTGTATCGCATGCCCAATATGTGAATGAAGGTGATCCTTACATGGACCTTTATGACAGCGAGACGGTATCCGCCTTCAAGAAGCACGTATCATATATCACGTCTGCGCAGTTCGAGGGAAGGAAGCCCGGATCAGAAGGGGAGAAGGCGGTGGCGGAATATGTCGGCTCGTGTCTGAAGGAGTATGGTGTGGAGATGCTTACGCCTGACGAAGGCGAGGTCTTCGGCATATCCAGGACTCCCGGGGATACCCTGACCTCTCGCAATGTCTACGGCTTCATCCAGGGATATGACAGGTCTCTGAACGGCCGGTATATAGTAATAGGTGCGCGTCTGGACAATCTCGGAACTAATGTCATGACAGTGGACGGACGAGAGGTCACCCAGATATATGCAGGGGCCAACGGAAATGCCTCTGGACTGGCCATGATGCTTGAACTTGCACGTATGGTATCCACCAATTCCCTGATATTCAGACGTTCCGTGATTTTTGTCGGCTTCGGGGCATCGACCGAGACCTTTGCCGGTGCATGGTATTTCCTGAACCGTTCGTTTTCAGACAGGAATCTCATAGATGCCATGGTCAACCTGGACATGGTCGGGACAGGGGAGAACGGCTTTTATGCCTACACTGCGTCGAATTCCGACCTTAATTCCATAATAGCAATGTTGTCCGGACAGCTGCAGCCGGTGTATCCGGAACTCCGCTCGGACGAGTTGTACCCGTCAGACCACAGGGCATTCTATTCTGCCGGGATACCTTCCGTACATTTCACGACCGGCCAGTATTCCGGACACAATACTCCAAGGGACACGGAAGATATTATTGACTACGGAATGATGGAGCGTGAACTGGAATATGTGTACAACTTCGTCCTTGAACTTGCAAATACCGACAGGGATATCGCGTTCGTCAACAGTCCGGAGAAGAACAGTGTTGCGGAAGAAGACGGCGTAGTGGCGTATTATGACTGCGACCAGAGGCCGATGTTCCTGAACAGTGCTGACCCTCGCCAGTTCCTTGAAAAATGGGTGTACCAGTATTTGAGATATCCGCCTGAGGCAGTCAGGGACGGCATACAGGGAACGGTGCAGGTGAATTTCATCATAGACAAGGATGGAAAGGTGAGGGATGTCTCCATCGCCAAGAGTGTGGACCCTCTCCTTGACGAAGAGGCGCTCAGGGTGATTTCCGCATCACCGAAATGGCGTCCTGGAAGACTCAGGGGGGAAAAGGTGAGGACATCCATGACTATACCGGTGGAGTTCAGGCTGGAGAAAAAGTCCGAACGCAGGAAGTTCGGTATCAGATGAGCCGTGCCGGAGCTCTCAGATTGCATTCTACCTGACCAGAGGATGAAATAATTTTTTATATTTGCGCACAAAACTTCCGGATATGGATTACGATTTCAAAAGCATAGAGAAAAAATGGCAGGCGTACTGGGCTGAGCACCATACGTTCGAAGTTGCCGAAGACGAGACCAAACCTAAATATTATGTCCTGGACATGTTCCCGTACCCTTCCGGTGCCGGGCTACATGTAGGCCATCCGCTCGGATACATAGCCAGCGACATATACAGCCGTTACAAGCGTCTTTGCGGCTTCAATGTGCTGCATCCGATGGGATACGATGCATTCGGTCTTCCTGCGGAGCAGTATGCCATACAGACCGGGCAGCATCCTGCGGTCACCACGATGAAGAATATCGCCAGGTACAGGGAGCAGCTTGACAGGATAGGCTTTTCTTTCGACTGGTCCAGGGAAGTGCGGACCTGCGACCCTTCATATTACAAATGGACCCAGTGGGCTTTCCTGAAGATGTTCGCCTGCTACTATGACAACGCCAGGCAGTCTGCAAGGCCTGTGACGGAACTGGAAGAGGCATTCTCAAGGAACGGCACCGAAGGTGTCAATGCCGCTTGCGGTGAGGAGATGTCTTTTACTGCGGATGAGTGGAACTCCATGTCAGACAAGGAGAAAGCTGATGTCCTGATGAATTACCGCATTGCATATCAGGGCGTCACATCGGTGAACTGGTGTCCGAAACTCGGGACGGTGCTGGCCAATGATGAGGTAAAGGAAGGATATTCGGTGCGCGGAGGATTTCCTGTGGAGCAGAAGAAGATGACGCAGTGGCAACTGAGGGTGTCGGCTTACGCAGGACGCCTTCTGGACGACCTTGAGGATCTTGAATGGACTGATTCTCTGAAGGACATGCAGAGGAACTGGATAGGCCGTTCGCAGGGCGCGGAGATTGTGTTCAAGGCGCATAACGGCGACAGGGAATACGATATCACCATATTCACGACCAGGGCAGACACAGTGTTCGGCGTCACATTCATGGTTCTTGCACCGGAGAGTGACTGGGTGGAGAAGCTCACCGCTCCGGAACAGAAGTCAGCGGTGGAAGAGTACCTTGCGATGGCAGGGAAAAAGACCGAGAGGGAAAGGATTGCCGAGACAAGGAAGGTGACAGGAGTGTTTACAGGGTCGTATGCCGTCAATCCGCTTACAGGGAAGGAAGTGCCTATCTGGATTTCAGAGTATGTGCTTGCAGGTTACGGTACGGGAGCCATAATGGCAGTTCCTGCCCATGACAGCAGGGACTATGCCTTTGCCAGGACGTTCGGACTGCCGGTAATCCCGCTCATAGAGGGCTGCGATGTCAGCGAAAGCAGTTTTGACGCCAAGGACGGCATCATGTGCAATTCAGGTTTCCTGAACGGGATGACTGTGAGAGAGGCTATTCCCGCAGCGATAGAATATGTGGAGAAACATGGTCTTGGGAGACGTAAGATAAACTACAGGCTGCGTGACGCCATTTTCTCAAGACAGAGATATTGGGGCGAGCCGTTCCCGATATATTTCAAGGACGGGATAGCTACCCCGATGCCGGAAGACAGGCTTCCGCTCGAACTCCCTGAAATAGACAAGTACCTTCCGACAGAGACAGGTGAACCGCCTCTCGGACGTGCTGCGGAATGGACATATGAAGGCTGGCCTATAGAGAAGAGCACCATGCCGGGCTTTGCAGGGAGCAGCGCATATTATCTCCGCTACATGGATCCTCACAACTCCTCGGCGCTTGTCGGCGAGAAAGCAGACCGCTACTGGCGCAACGTAGACCTGTATGTCGGCGGTACGGAGCATGCCACCGGACACCTGATATATTCGCGTTTCTGGAACAAGTTCCTCTACGACCTGGGTTATGTCTGCGAGAAGGAGCCTTTCAAGAAGCTTGTCAACCAGGGTATGATACAGGGCAGGTCGAATTTCGTATACAGGATAATCAACACGAATACGTTTGTATCCTGCGGGCTCAAGGACAGCTACGAAACTACCGAGATCCATGTGGATGTGAATATCGTACACAACGACAGACTTGATATCGAGGCGTTCAGGAAATGGATGCCGGACTATGCCGATGCCGAGTTCATCCTGGAGAACGGGGAATATATATGCGGATATGCTGTCGAGAAGATGAGCAAGTCCATGTTCAATGTGGTCAATCCTGACATGATATGTGATACATACGGTGCGGACACCCTGCGTCTCTATGAGATGTTCCTCGGACCCGTAGAGCAGTCCAAGCCGTGGGACACCAAGGGAATTGACGGTGTCAACAGGTTCCTGAAGAGGTTCTGGAGGCTGTTTTACGACAGGGACGGATTTATCGTCAATGACGGTAAGGCCACTCCTGCAGAGCTCAAGACCCTTCACAAACTCATAGGCAAGGAGAAGGCCGACATCGAGAATTTTTCGTTCAATACCACTGTCAGCGCCTTCATGATAGCCGTCAACGAGCTTTACGAACTGAAATGCAACAAGAGGGAGATACTTGAGCCGCTTGTCATCCTGCTTTCTCCGTTCGCACCGCATATTTCCGAAGAACTGTGGGAGGCCCTCGGACACAAGGAAAGCATATCCTTCGCCAAATTCCCTGAATATGTCGAGTCGTTTACAGTGGAGAATGCATGCACGTATGCGGTTTCCTTCAACGGCAAGACAAGATTCACTGCCGAGCTTCCGAAGGACATGTCCGCGGCTGATGTCGAGGCCAATGTAAGGTCCAATCCGCTTACCGCGAAATATGTCGGGGACAAGACCATCGTGAAGGTGATCGTGGTGCCAGGGAAGATCGTGAACATCGTAATAAGATAACCGACCCTATATATGTTGACCGCTAAACGAACCTTATCCGTAATATGGGATTACGGGATAGTCACCATCGGCACTATCCTTTATTGCATGGGATGGACATCCTTCCTTATTCCTAACGGCATAGCAAGCGGAGGCGGCACCGGCCTCTGTACGATTGTGTACTTCGCTACCGGCATCCCGGTCTCATATTCGTTCTTCGTGTTGAACGCCCTGCTCCTGATTGCCGGCTTTCTGGCCCTGGGCAAGGGATTCGGCTTCAAGACGATTTATGTCATCCTGCTTTCCACGGTACTTTTCAAGATACTGCCTGAATATGAATGCCTGGTGGCGCATTTCGACGAAAGGCTGGTGGTAGCCGTAGTCGGAGGCATTGTGGAGGCTGTCGGCATCGGTATCGTGCTCCTGAGGGGTGGAAGTTCAGGAGGTACGGATATCGCGGCAATGATTGTCAACAAATACTGGCCTGTGTCTCCGGGCAAGGTGTATCTGTATTCCGACCTGTTCATCATAGCTTCGGTGCTGCTGATACCGGGGAAGACCATAGAGGACATGATATACGGATATGCCACGATGGTCACTTTCTCTTTCATGATTGATGCGATGCTTCTCGGCCGGAAATCCTCGGTGCAGATACTCGTCTTCTCTTCAAGGTATTCTGAAGTGGCCGACTTCATCATAAAAGAGATGGACCGAGGAGTGACGGCCCTTTATGCCCAGGGATGGTATTCGAAGGAGGATAACAAGGTCCTTCTGATCGTGGCGCGGAAGACGCAGCTCCATCAGATAGTGTCAGCCATCAAACGTATAGACAACAAGGCTTTCGTCTCTGTCTCCACCGCGACAAGCGTGTACGGTGAGGGTTTCGAGGAGATCAAGACAGGACTGAAGCTGAAGCCTAAATCCCAGGAAAATGTTTGAGCTTAAGAAATCGATCTGGACCACTTTCAAGGAGTATGCTCTGACTACAATAGGGATGTTGTGCTATGTTCTCGGCTGGTCTGTCTTCCTTCTTCCAAACAATCTCATAGCCGGAGGTGTGTCCGGTATATGCGCCATTATCTATTATGCCCTCGGACTTCCCATGGGATACACGTATTTCTTCATCAACCTTGTCCTTCTGCTGATAGGATTCAGGGTGATGGGCAAGGGATTCGGAGGCAAGACAGTGTATGCGATAGTGATCACGTCAGTGATGCTGAACGTGATTCCGCCACTTATTCCGGAAACGATATCCCAGGCGCTTGCGGTATCCAACGGCAAGATGCTCTGCACCATTATAGGAGGTGTCATGACCGGAGTCGGTATCGGCATGTCCATATCCCAGGGCGGCAGTTCCGGCGGGACTGATATCATAGCCCTGATAGTCGCGAGATACCGCAATGTCTCCCCTGGCAGGCTGATATTGCTGATGGATGTGGTCATCATATTGTCTTCCATGCTCTTCCCTTCTTATTATGTGGGCACGGAGACAGTCATACCGTTTGCCGAGAAGCTTGCTACAGCCATCTACGGTCTGATACTTATTACGGTCAACGGCTATTCCATTGATCTCTTCCTCTCAGGTACCAAGCAGTCCGTGCAGGTGTTCATCTTTTCCAAGAAATATGCGGAAATCGCCGATGCCGTCACTCTCAACATGGGAAGGGGCGTGACATGGATACGTGCTGAAGGCTGGTATACAAAGTCCGAAAGCGACATCCTTATGATTCTTGCGAGAAAGACCGATCTCAACATACTTCTCCGTTATGTCAAGTCAATAGATCCTGAAGCCTTCCTGTCGGTGTCGAACGTCATGGGAGTCTATGGTCTCGGCTTCGACAAGCTCAAGGGCGGTGCCGACAGGAAAGAAAAAAGACACTCGGCGGCACACGAATGACGGGATGAAAATATAAAAAAGGGAAAATCTTATAAAAAAAAGAAAAAGTTAGTCCCGGCCTCTTCCTGATATGGTTTCAAGGAGAGGTTATTTTATATTTTTGCTGCAGTCAACTGATGAAAACTTTATAACAGACAACTATGAATACTATTTTGATTTTTGTTCTGGCCTTGGCCCTGCCGCTTGCTGTCATGTGCCTCTTGAAATTGCTGAAGTCACGGAAGAAGCGCCTTGCCGAGAGGAATGTTACCGGGAACACCGTGAAGACAGGAATCCAGTATATGCGTCCGGAGTTCCATATTGAAGAAATACCTGCACCCGAGCCCTCCTCTCCAGTACGGGATGAGACCATCAGGAATGTATTTGAGAGACTTGAGGGCTATTTTCTCGAGGAAAGACCGTATCTGGACGGGAATATGACCATAGATGCGGTCGCCAAATCTCTTTATACCAACAAGGCTTATGTCTCCAGAGCTGTGAAGAAATATTCTGGTCTCAATTTCTGCCAGTACGTGAACCGCTACAGGGTGCATCACGCAATGGAGACATACAGACTGAATCCGGGGTTGAGGATGAATGAGCTGGCCCAGATGTCCGGTTTCAATTCAGTCACCTCCTTCAACATCTCTTTCCGGGCGTTCATGGACGAGGCACCGGGAAGCTGGTCAAGGAGGTTCAGGATGCGTCTCAGGGGTGACGGGATGACGCCCCGAAGATGACGCCCGAAGATGACGTCCCGAAGATGACGCCTGAAGATGGCGCCGGACAATAGTTTTGTTTGATATGCCATTTTTCGTATTTTTGCGTGGATATTGAAATTGTTAAGGAATCAAACATTTACCGTAGTATGGCAGATGAGAAGATAATTTTTTCGATGAACGGGGTGGGGAAGATTCTTCCGCACAACAACAGGGTGATATTGAAGGATATATATCTTTCATTCTTTTACGGGGCCAAGATCGGCATTATCGGTCTCAACGGTTCCGGCAAGTCCACACTTATGAAAATCATAGCCGGGGTGGAAAAATCCTATCAGGGCGAGGTAGTCTGGGCTCCTGGCTATTCTGTGGGATATCTGGAGCAGGAGCCTCAGATGGATCCTGATAAGACAGTCCTGGAAGTGGTGCAGGAGGGAGTGCAGGAAGTAATGGACTTGCTCAAGGAATATGAGGAAGTGAACATGAAATTTGCGGAGCCCATGTCCGATGACGAGATGGCGGCACTTATCGAGAGACAGGGCGAGCTGACAGAGAAGATAGAGCATTGTGACGGATGGGAGGTGGATTCCAAACTGGAAAGGGCCATGGATGCTCTCCAGTGTCCGCCTTCTGATGCCAGGATAGCGAACCTGAGCGGGGGAGAGCGTAGAAGGGTGGCATTGTGCCGTCTGCTTCTCAGGCAGCCTGACGTGCTGCTCCTTGACGAGCCGACGAACCATCTTGATACGGAAAGCATACAGTGGCTGGAAGCGCATCTGCACCAGTATAAGGGCACAGTGATAGCCGTGACACACGACCGTTATTTCCTGGACAATGTGGCCGGCTGGATTCTTGAGCTCGACAGGGGAGAAGGCATACCGTGGAAAGGGAACTATTCTTCATGGCTTGATCAGAAGACCAGGCGTCTGGAGATGGAGGAGAAGCAGGAAAGCAAGAGGCGGAAGACCCTTGAACGGGAACTTGAATGGGTGAGGATGGCTCCGAAGGCCAGGCAGGCGAAGTCCAAGGCGAGACTCGGGGCATACGAGAAGCTTGCCGGACAGGACAGCCGTGAGAAGGAGGCATCGCTTGAGATCTTCATACCTGACGGGCCGCGTCTGGGAAACAAGGTCATCAGCTTCAATGACGTGTCCAAGAGCTTCGGAGACAAGCTCCTTTTCGAGCATTTGAGTTTTGTCCTGCCACCTGCAGGCATCGTGGGTGTGATCGGTCCGAACGGGGCCGGAAAGACCACATTGTTCCGTCTGATTATGGGATATGAGAAGCCGGATACCGGATCGATAGAGATAGGTGATACCGTCAAGCTGGCTTATGTAGACCAGCAGCATAAGAGCATTGATCCGGACAAGACTGTGTATGAGACGATTGCAGGCAATTCCGATTTTGTGAAGCTCGGCAGGCGGGAGGTGAATGCGAGGGCTTACGTGTCACGCTTCAATTTCTCGGGAGCTGATCAGGAAAAGCTTTGCGGCATACTTTCCGGCGGAGAGCGCAACAGGCTACATCTGGCACTGACGCTCAAGGACGAGGGGAATGTGCTTCTTCTGGACGAACCGACAAATGACGTGGATGTCAATACCATACGTGCGCTTGAGGAAGGTCTGGAGAATTTTGCCGGCTGTGCGGTGGTCATTTCGCATGACAGGTGGTTCCTCGACAGGATCGCGACGCATATTCTCGCTTTCGAAGGGGATTCTCAGGTATATTTCTTCGAGGGTACCTATTCGGAATACGAGGCGAACAGAAAGATGCGTCTTGGTGATGACGAACCTCACCGCTTCAAGTACAAGAAACTTGTAGAATAAAGGCTGGACAAAGGCAAGGTCCAGGTTAAACTGAAGTTTTTCCATATCCTCACCTCGGCAATTTGTGCAGGCACAATTGCACTCTGTTCGTCAATGGTTTCGCAGAAAGACGTTTGGGGGAGGCCAAAGTTCAACTTTGGCCTCCCCCAAACGTAATATCAGCCGGATTCCATGTCATGCGGGAACTGACCCGGCTGTTTCCTCTCTTGTCAGAAATTGAAGTATCTTGCCGCGTTGTTGTAGGATATGTCCTTCACCACCTGGTGCAGGAACGGCATCTCGCTCTTAGGCAGCTTGCCTTTCTCTATGTCCTCGCCTATCACGCTGCACAGTATCCTGCGGAAATATTCGTGGCGCGGATAAGACAGGAAGCTGCGCGAATCCGTAAGCATGCCGACGAACCTTGTGAAAAGTCCGAGCGCCGAAAGCGCGTTCATCTGCTTGCGCATACCGTCTTCCTGATCCAGGAACCACCACCCTGAGCCGAGCTGCATCTTGCCAGGCACTGTCCCGTCATTGAACGTGTATGCCATGGTGGCGAGTACTTCATTGTCCTTAGGGTTGAGGTTGTAGAGTATGGTCTTGGCAAGTTTGTCCTCCATTGCGAGCTTGTTCAGGAACTTGTGACCGGCCGCAGCGCACTGTACGTCATGTATGGCGTCATATCCGGTATCCGGACCGAGTGTGCGGTACATCCTGGTGTTGTTGTCCCTGATGGCTCCGATATGGAACTGCTGTGCCCATCCTGTCTCCCAGTCCATCCTCGCGAAGTCGAGCAGTATGGCGCTTCTGAATTTCAGTATTTCCTTTTCTGTCAGCTCTTCACCTCTCAGCCCTTTCCGGAAGATGGCATCCACCTCTTCAATCTCGAAATCTTCGGCATAGAATGTCTCCAGACCGTGGTCGGACAGACGGCATCCCATCGAATCGAAGAAGTCATGCCTTTTCTTCAGTGCGTCCAGGAGATCCTGGTAGCCTGATATCTGCACGCCGCTTACTTCGGAGAGTCTGCCGATATATTCTGCATATCCCGGCTTCTCGATTGCCATTGACTTGTCCGGCCTCCATGCAGGAAGAACCTTAACACCGAACGGATGCTCCGCAATGAATTTGTGGTATTCGAGGGAATCCACAGGGTCGTCAGTGGTGCAGACTATCTTCACGTTGAACATCTTCATGAGAGCCTGGCCCCTGTATTCTTCTGTCTGGAGCTTCTCGGTGCATGTGTCGTATATTTGCCTGGCTGTCTGCGGGTTGAGCAGATCATATATCCCGAACACGCGGGCCAGCTCCAGATGGGTCCAGTGGTAAAGCGGGTTCCTCATGGTGTACGGCACGGTCTCGGCCCATTTCTCGAACTTTTCGTAGCTGCTTCTGTTGCCTGTGATGAACTCTTCGGGAACACCGTTGCCCCTCATCGCCCTCCATTTGTAATGGTCGCCGCCGAGCCATACTTCCGTAAGGTCGCGGAACTGGTGGTTGCTTGCTATCATTTCCGGCACGAGGTGGCAATGATAGTCGATGATCGGCATCTTTTCCGCGCTCTCGTGGTAGAGCTCACGCGCATAGTCGTTGGAAAGCATAAAGTCGTCGTTGATGAACTTCTTGTCAATCAGACCTTCTATGTTCTCCTTAACTTTTGAGAAAATCTTGTCCATTGTAAATTTATTATTGGTTATTTGAATTTTGTTTCCGCAAATATCGTCCTGATAATTTTCCCGTGAATACTAAAATTATTCAAAAAACTGTCATTATTTGACAAATCCCGACAAATATAATAAAAAGCCCGTGAACGGACACGGAAAAATGTTACATTTGTTTCCGATAATCGAATCATGAATATCAGCAAATACGTAAAGATATGGAAAGACTGAACAGAAAAACCGCCCGTGCGGCGGAATATCCCGAAAAGATCATCCAGTTCGGGGAAGGCAATTTTCTCAGGGCTTTTGTAGACTGGATCGTATGGAAAACCGACAAGGCCACCGACTTCAATGCCGGTGTGGTGGTCGTACAGCCTATAGACAGGGGCATGGTGGATGTCCTGAACGAGCAGGACGGTCTCTATCATCTCAACCTCCAGGGCATAGACAACGGCAAGCCTGTCGACTCCCTCGACATGATAGACGTGATAAGGCGTGGTATCAACCCATACAGGGATTTCGATGACTATATGGCCCTTGCAGAGAATCCGGAAATACGCTTTGTCATTTCCAACACTACGGAAGCAGGTATCGCCTTTGACCCGTCATGCCGGCTTGAAGACCGTCCAGCATCGTCGTATCCAGGGAAGCTGACCCAGCTTCTCTACAGGCGTTACAAGCATTTCAACGGCGACATGTCAAAGGGACTGCTGATTTTCCCATGTGAACTTATTTTCCTGAACGGGAAGGAACTGAAGAAGTGCATACACCAGTATATCGAGTTGTGGAATCTCGGTGAGGACTTCAAGTCATGGTTCGACAATGCATGCGGAGTGTACTGCACCCTTGTGGACAGGATCGTGCCAGGCTATCCCAAAGACAATATCGGAGAACTGCTCGATCGTGCCGGATATGACGACAGGCTCGTGGTCAAGGCCGAGATATTCCATCTGTGGGTGATAGAGGCTCCTGCATCAGTAGCTGAGGAGTTCCCTGCTGACAAGGCGGGACTGAATGTGCTGTTCGTGCCGAGCGAGGCCCCTTACCACGAGAGGAAGGTGACTCTGCTGAACGGACCGCATACCGTCCTGTCTCCGGTAGGTTATCTTTCAGGACTTGACACCGTGAAGGAGTGTGTGGAAGACCCTCTTGTCGGAAAATTCGTCAGGAAAGTGATGTATGACGAACTGATCGAGACGCTTGACCTTCCGATGCCTGAGCTCAGAAAGTTCGCGGATGCGGTGATAGAGAGGTTCGTGAACCCGTATGTCAAGCATTTTGTGACGAGCATCATGCTGAACTCTTTCCCGAAATTCAAGACGAGGGACCTTCCGGGCCTGAAGACTTACCTTCAGAGAAAGGGAAAACTTCCGGAAGGGATAGTGCTTGGGCTTGCCGCCATGATTACCTATTATAAAGGAGGGAAGAGAGGTGATGTCGATATTGTTCCTGCCGATGATCCTGCAATCACCGGACTGCTCAAGGATCTGTGGGCAAGTGAAGATACGGGTGCCGTGGCCCGCGGAGTGCTCGGGGCCGAGTTTATCTGGGGCGAGGACCTGAATGCGGTGCCGGGCCTTACGCAGATGGTGACGGAAAAGCTTGAGCTTATCCGTACCGAGGGTATGAGGAAGGCTGTGGAATCCATTGTACTTTAGCCATGGCTGTCATCATCAAGATCAATCAGGCAGATAATGTCGCCGTTGCAGTCACGGATGTGGCTGCCGGCGAGATCTGCCATGTGGACGGCCGGGAGATAACGGCCGCATCGGCTATCCCGGCAGGACACAAGATGGCTCTCCAGCCCCTTGTCAAGGGCGCAGACGTGATCAAGTACGGCTATCCGATAGGGCATCTTCTGGAAGATGTGCCGGAAGGAGGTCTTGTGGACCACCGCGTGCTCAAGACGAACCTTGAAGGGGTGCTGGAATATACCTACAGGCCGATACATCCTCAGGTGGAGAAGGCTGCGGCTACAGCCACATTCAAGGGATACCGGCGAAAAGACGGAAGGGCTGGTGTCAGGAACGAGCTCTGGGTGATACCTACGGTAGGATGCGTGAACGGCGTGGCTGAGGCTATTGCCAGGAATTTCAGGATGCATCTCGTGGACTATCCTTATATAGAGAAAGTGGTGGCCTTCCCGCACAACTACGGATGCTCACAGCTCGGGGATGACCATGAGAACACAAGGAAGATACTTGCCGACATGGTCCTTCATCCCAATGCTGCAGGTGTCCTTGTCGTCTCCCTCGGATGCGAAAACAACCAGCTGCAGGCATTCCGGGAACTGGTCGGACCTGTCGACGAGTCCCGTATAAGATTCATGGAGTGCCAGAAGATAGAGGGCGACGAGGTGGAATACGGCATGGGGCTGATGCAGGATATCGCCGAAGCCTGTGCCGATGACAGAAGGGAGGAAATACCGGTGTCGGAGCTGAAGGTGGGGCTGAAATGCGGAGGTTCGGACGGCTTTTCGGGGATAACGGCGAATCCTCTGCTCGGACGGTTTTCGGACTGGATAGTCTCCCAGGGCGGAACTACTGTCCTGACTGAGGTCCCTGAAATGTTCGGAGCCGAGACCATCCTGATGTCGCGGTGCTGCGACGAGAAGGTGTTCGACAAGACAGTGCGCCTGATAAACGGGTTCAAGCAATATTTCATATCGAACAGGCAGCCTGTCTACGAGAATCCGTCTCCGGGCAACAAGGCCGGAGGCATATCCACCCTGGAGGAGAAGTCCCTGGGCTGTACGCAGAAGTCCGGCAAGTCAGCTGTCATGGATGTACTGGAGTACGGCGAGCGCCTGAAGACCAAGGGGCTTAACCTGCTCAGCGCTCCGGGCAATGACCTTGTCGCAGCTACTGCCCTTGCGGCATCCGGATGCCAGCTGGTTCTGTTCACGACAGGGCGGGGTACTCCGTTCGGGACTTTCGTGCCTACGGCCAAGATTTCGACCAACAGCCGCATTGCCGCGCTTAAGCCCGGATGGATTGACTTCAATGCCGGCACTGTCCTTGACGGGAAGCCTGTGCCGTCTGTCGATGATGACTTCATCGACTATGTCCTTTCATTAGCATCCGGCAGGAAGACATGCAATGAGAAGTCTTCTTATTCAGAGATAGCCATATTCAAGACCGGCGTGACCCTGTAGGCCATGCCGGGATATTTCCGTGCCGTATTTTGCCGTGAACGAGGACGGGAAACGGTTGTTTTTTCAGAATTTTGTTTGACAATAGGATTAAAATTATTATTTTTGAATGATTTTAAAGAAAAAACATCCGGAATGCCTGTCCGGATGACTTATTGTCTATCGAACTCAAACTATCTTGATTATGAAAATAAACAGCGAAGTAAGGTATGCGGCACATCCGCAGGATGTCAAACATTATGACACAGCGCAGCTCAGGAAGAACTATCTGATAGAGAAGGTCTTCGCGGCTGATGAGATCAATATCGTATATACAATGCATGACAGGATGATTGCCGGAGGGGCAATGCCGGTCAATGAAGCCCTTGAACTCAAGCCTCTGGACATTCTCCGTTCGGATTATTTCCTGGAGAGAAGGGAGATGGGTATCTTCAATGTCGGAGGTAAAGGCGTCGTGAAGGCTGGAGACAAGTCCTATACCCTTGAATACAAGGAGGCTCTTTATCTGGGCCGCGGACAGAGGACCGTAGTGTTCGAGAGTGCGGACCCGGCCAATCCGGCCAAGTTCTATTTCTGCTCGTCCACTGCCCACACCACGTATCCTGACCACCTGACTACCCGTGCCGAGGCTGTCAAGATGGAGCTCGGGACACTTGAGGAGAGCAACCACCGTGTCATCAACAGAATGCTTGTGAAGGAAGTGGTGCCTACCTGCCAGCTCCAGATGGGAATGACGGAACTGAAGCCGGGTAGCACATGGAATACAATGCCTGCCCATACCCACAACCGCAGGATGGAGGTCTATTTCTATTTCGAAATACCGGAAGACCAGGCCGTGTGCCATTTCATGGGTGAGCCGGACGAGACCCGCCACATTTGGATGAAGTCAGGACAGGCCGTGATATCTCCTGAATGGAGCATCCATTCGGCCTGCGCTACCAAGAATTACACATTCATCTGGGCCATGTGCGGCGAAAACCTCGACTATGGTGACATGGACGGTTGCGACACTACTGACCTCAAATGATTGCCCTTTCATATTAACACTACTTAATAAAACTAAAATTTATGGTAAATTTTTCACTTGAAGGTAAGGTGGCACTCGTCACTGGTGCTTCTTACGGAATAGGTTTCGCCCTGGCTACCGCATTTGCCGAGGCCGGAGCGAAGATCGCATTCAACGATATCAAGCAGGAACTTGTAGACAAGGGGCTTGCTTCTTATAAGGAAAAAGGTATCGATGCCAAGGGCTATGTATGTGACGTCACCAAGGAAGACCAGGTGCAGGAGCTCGTGGCCAAGATAGAGAAGGACCTCGGCCCGATCAACATTCTCGTGAACAACGCAGGTATCATCAAGCGTATCCCGATGATCGAGATGAAGGCAGAGGAATTCCGTCAGGTGATCGACATCGACCTGAACGGTCCGTTCATCGTTTCAAAGGCTGTCATTCCGTCCATGATCAAGAACGGCGGCGGAAAGATCATCAACATCTGCTCAATGATGTCCGAGCTCGGACGTGAGACCGTGTCTGCATATGCTGCAGCCAAGGGCGGACTGAAGATGCTTACCAGGAACATCGCTTCCGAATACGGCGAATACAACATCCAGTGCAACGGTATAGGGCCGGGCTACATAGCTACACCTCAGACTGCTCCTCTGCGCGAGCGCCAGCCTGACGGGTCACGCCATCCGTTCGATGCGTTCATAGTGGCCAAGACTCCTGCCGCACGCTGGGGTAATGCAGAGGATCTCCAGGGTCCTGCCGTATTCCTTGCATCATCGGCATCTGACTTTGTCAACGGACACATCCTTTATGTTGACGGCGGTATTCTTGCCTATATCGGAAAACAGCCTCAATAATGCAAATGAAAAGGATATTACATGCAGCAGCTGCCGTAGCGGCAGCTGCCCTTATGATTTCCTGCGGCAGTCAGGATCTGAAGGTCTCCGTGGAGAACGCTTCGGATCTCGACCGCGTGTGCGAGACCGTGGAGCTCGATTTCGGAAACATCATTGCTTCGCATCCTGAAATTACCGCGGACAATGTCGTGGTCACGGATGCTGCCGGAGTCCAGATTCCTTCTCAGGTCTATACTGAGGACTACGGGATGGTCAAGCTCATATTCCAGGCTACGGTGCAGGCCGGCAAGACTGCCGAGTACACCGTCAAGGCCGGAGAACGCGAGTCTTATGACACCCTTGTCTTCAGTCGTTATGTGCCGGAGAGGCTTGATGACTATGCATACGAGAACAACAGGATTGCAGGCCGCGTATATGGGCCGGCCCTGGAGTTCCCGCGCACTCTCGGCCCCGACATCTGGACAAAGAGCGTCGAGACCCTTGTCGTAGACAAGCGTTTCGCCCTGAATGACTATCATCACGACCACGGGGACGGGATGGACTGCTACAAGGTGGACAACACCCTTGGAGGCGGTGCCCTTGCTCCATATTCAGGCGACAAGATCATCCTCGGGGACAATTACGAGACCTACAACCGTATCTGCAACGGCCCGATACGTACCAAGGTTGTCTTCACTTACAAGCCATTTGACGTGGACGGCCACCAGGTCTCCCTCAAGAGAGAGCTTACCGTGGATGCGAATACGAACTTCATAAAGGTATCCAACTGGTACAATGCCGCATCGGACAAGCTGCCGGTAGTCCTGGGGGCTGTCATGCATAATGTCGTCTCAAGGACAGACGGGGACCATTATATCGCTTTCACGGAGAAGGCCTCTGACAGTGCCGACCCGGATGCTGACGGCGATATCCATGTCGGACTAGTGGCTGACGCCTCCGAGACTGATGTCGAAGTCGGTACCATGGACGGCCATGCCGTGCTGAAGTACAATATCACACCAGGGAAACGTGCCGATGTCTGGACCGGTTCCGGCTGGAGCAAAGGCGGTATCCCTACTGCCGGGGAATGGGCCGGCATCGTGAAGGATTTCGCTTATGCACAGGCACACCCGCTCAAGGTGACCGTGAAATGATGAATCAGGAACTATAACCTTTATCATATTGACGGAGGGACAGGCCGTGAGGTTTGCTCCCTCTTTTTTTGCGGGCATGATTTTTTATAATGCGTATCCGGAATAATACCTCTTGTTATCGTTCCGACCGGAGGGCGAAGCCCGGAGTGAAGGAATCTGCATGGTTTTATTGCAGATCTCTCGACTGCGAGATGAGATGACTCTATTGTAGACTCTATTGTAGACTCTATTGTAGACTCTATTGTAGACTCTATTGTAGACTCTATTGTAGACTCTACGTGACTCTATAGGAATACTCTTGCGGATAGAATTATTTTTTGCTATTTTTACGAGACTAAAGGATTTGAGATATATAATACTAGGACTTGACACGGACGCACTTTATTGGTT
>CALVDP010000045.1 GCA_944326315.1 uncultured Bacteroidales bacterium | reverse complement strand
CGTTCATTGTAATCACTCTTCTAAATCGTGGACGAAAAAAGTTAAAATAAATTTGGTCTTAACTTAGAATTCAGCCCCTTTTATATTTAACGTGAATTCGATGAAATGAATGGAATGAATTTCATAGAATTACCTCTATGGAGGACGAAGTCCGATGTAAGTTCTCCCCTACGCAGGGGAGAATTTAAGAGGGGTGACACGAAAAAGGAAAGGGATTTCGAAGAAATCGTAACGTCAGTTCGACGGAATCTTTGATACTGAACATAAAAATTCGTCGAACTGACGTTATTTACATTTTCTGTATATACACTTTTTGTAATTACATTATTGGTATATACATTATTAGTATATACATTTTTTGTAGTATACAGATGTTGACGTTAATACCGGCAGATTGCAAATCTCTCGGACCAGAGGATGTTAAGAAAAACGGAATTGAAAATCCCTTCGGGACTTTTGACCCCAACGAAAAAATATTCGTTTCAGGATCCGATATACGCACATTGGCTGAAAACCGTATATTTCGCGAAATAAACGGTCATTTCCCACGACCTGTGTATTGGGACGGAGTACAACCAAATATCTCCTTGAAATATTTGTTGAGGTATTTCGGTGTATTGAAGCCTACGAGATCGGCAAGCTCGGACAATGAGATATCCGGTCTCTCCGAAAGTATCTGGGCGGCACGTTTCACCCTCACGGTCCTGATGAATTCTGACGGAGTCATGCCCACAAGAGACTGCAGCTTGCGGTAAAGGTTCATGCGGTGCATGCTGACATCAGACGAAAGCTCCTCCACAGAATAATCCGTATTGTCCATGTTCCTCTCTATCGAATCCATGATCCTGGCCATCAGTTTCTCGTCCAGGGAAGTCCTGGCCACTTCGGAAGGATTGACTTCGACAGCCTTGGAGAAAGAGGATATCCTGCCCTGCCTCTCTTCTATCAGATTCCGTATTCTCGCTTCAAGAATATCCATCTTGAACGGCTTGGTAAGATATGCATCCGCACCTGTCTCATAGCCTTCGAGCCGCGTATCGTCAGAAGTCCTGGCGGTAAGCAGTATCACCGGGATATGTGAAGTCTCGATATTGCCCTTGACCTTCTTCGTGACTTCGAACCCGTCCATTTTCGGCATCATGACATCACAGACAAGCACGTCCGGCTGTACGGCCGATATTTTCCTGAGGCAGGCTTCGCCGTCCGATGCGACGACCACATTGTAATTCTTGCCGAGCTCCGCCTCCAGATACGCACGGAAATCAGCGTTGTCGTCCACCACCATGACAGTGTGCCTGTCCTTGTCTTCCGCCACGTTCTCATGCATGCCGGCATTTTCCTCCGTTTCCGCCTGCTCCACATGCTCCTGCTCTTCAAGATCCATCGGTATCCAGACACTGAAGACAGAACCCCTGCCGACTTCCGATGTCACTCCGACACGGCCTCCATGCATTTCCGCATACTGCTTCACAAGGCTCAGTCCGATGCCGGAACCAGTAGTCATTGTGGCATTTTCACTTCTGTAGAATCTGTCGAATATGCGTCCGAGATCCTCCTCCGGAATGCCGGCGCCCGTATCCGACACGTCAATCCGCAGTTCGTCACGTCCACCGTTGCGCACCTGTGAGAGGCTCAGCCCGACAAGCCCTCCGGATGAAGTGAATTTCATTGCGTTCGAGAGCAGATTGTTCATGATCTTGGACATCTGCGAACTGTCGAATGCCATCACAGGCTTCTGCATCATGTTCTCGAACTCTATCCTTATACCCTTGCGCTGGGCCATGTCCCTGAATGAAGACACTATGTTCCCGGCAAACTCGGCGATGTCCCCTCTTATCAGATGCAGCCGCTCTCCGCCCATCTCCAGCTTGCGGAAATCGAGAAGCCTGTTCACCAGAGACAGCAGCTCCCTGGCATTATGATACATGGTCTCCAGTTTCGGATACATGGCAGACCCTTTCATCTCCGCCATCATGCTCTCCAACGGCAGCAGTATCAGAGTCAGCGGAGTCCTGAGTTCATGAGAGATATTGGTGAAGAAGCGGAACTTCATCTGGTCCAGTTCATCCTTCTGTTTCTGCATCTGCACCTGTCTGTCAAGGAATATCTGCGCCCTCTTGCGTCTCAGATACGCGTTTACCGCCAGCACGACCCCTCCTGCCACAAGAATGAAATAGAATACATACGCCGCAGTGCTCTTCCACAGTGGAGGATGTATCGTGAAGCTGACTTCGGCAGGAATCCGGCTCCAGTCCGTACCGTTGTCAGCGGCGTACACCTTGAATACATAGTCGCCCGGCTTGAGGTAGGTGTATGTGGCCTTTCCGAGACTCTGCGAATGCATCTCGCTCCATGACTTGTCGAAATTGACAAGGGTATACCTGTATGAAGTATGGGAAGGATTTATATAATTCAGATTGGAAAAATAGAATGTCACGGAAGACTCGTCGTGTTTCAGATCCAGATGCATCCGGTATGGGTTCATGCCGGACTTTCTGCGGTCAGACCTACCCTCCCCCAGAAGAATTCTTCCGTTGAACTCCTCGCCGAAATCCACTTTCTTCCCGGAAATCACAATATCGGAAATCTGAGGGGAAATATCGAAAGAATCCTGATAAAGCCTGTCCGGACGCACCATAGTCATGCCGTGGGCTCCACCGAAAAAAATCTTGCCGCTTGAATGGGCCAATACCGAATTCTGGAAAAACGCACCAGCCGTGGCCCCGTCCGCCTCATTGAAATTGGCCACCGAGAAAATATAAGATGTATCCCGCCTTATCGTCTTGATTCTGGATATGGAATTGAATGTCGCCGCCCAGATATTGCCGATATTGTCTGCCGTAAGGCTTATTATATTGTCATTGGGAAGGCCGGAATCAACTCCGAGCGAATACAGCTTGCCTGAACCGGGATCTGAAATGGAAAGCCCTCCGGAAGTCGCTATCCAGAGAAGCCCCTTGCCGTCCAGCACAGCCTGGTTGCTCTGCGTATAGCACCTGACAGAACTGCTGTTGGTGTAGACATTGTCATCTTCCGGGGAATAGACGAACCGCCCGTTGTCCCCTGACATCAGCAGACACCCGTCCTCCCGTTCGCATATATCCCTTACGATCATGAAACGGGAAAGCTCCGGATGCCTGTCCCTCAGCATGTCTATCTTGCCGGAAACAGTGTCGAACCTGCCCACTCCCCCATATACCGAAATCCAGAAATTGCCGAGGCGGTCCTCATAGAAAGTCCTGACACAGTTCAGGTTGGGAGTACCGACATAATATGACAATTCGGCTCCTGACGTCTCCGGGAAAGAATAATGACGGATATGCCCGTGGTCGATACAGAATGCACCGTTGTAGAATGTCCCGAGCCAGATCCTGTCCCTGCTGTCACGGTACAGGCTTATGCACAGCTCATGCTGCAGTGCCGGATAAGGTACATCCATGGAATCCGTCTCAGGATCATAACGCAGAAGACCGTTGATGGTCCCCACAAGAATAGTCCCGTCCAGGTCCTCCACCATACACTTGACCCCTTCGTCAGGCATTTCACCGTAAGACAGGGAAGAAGAGTTCACGGTGTGGAGGTGGTACATGTCCTTGTGCCAGAAAAGCAGGCCTTCCGCAAGGGTGGCGATCCATACGCCTCCCCTGCCGTCCACATATATTTTGGATATGTCAGTGTGGGGCCATATCCTGTTCCCGTTGGTCTGCACCAGATACGGGAAAGTCACCGCCTCCATGGTACTGCCGTCGATGACGCTGACGCCGGAACGTGCGGTGCCGACCCATAGATTGTCCCTGCTGTCTATGGCTATTGTGGTGTAAAGGTCACGGCTGTCCCTGAGAATATCCGACATATATGTGAGCTTCCCTTCCGAACGGTCATAACAGGCGAGCGTATGGTCATCCATCACCCACACGTCACCTTCCGAGCCTATCACCATGTCGATCCGGCTGGTCTCCTGTCCGGCAGACCCGCCGTCCTTGACCTCGATGACATTCCTTACCGTCTTCATGGAAAGGTCATATTCGGTCAGTATGCCGTTGATGGAGAATATCCAGAGCTGGTTGCCGGACTGTTTGAGAAGCACCGGGCCCCGGACTGAGGAAGGAAGCTCGACTGGTTCTGCCTCACCCGTCCTGCGGTCACAGCGGAACAGGCCTGAATCACTGGTGGCTATCCAGTAATTGTCTTCCGAATCGATGAAGAAATTCGTGATCGTCTCGTCTTCAAGACCGAATTCCGCAAACCGGTCCCCGATGTTGTATTCGAAACTGCGGGTATTGAGATTGAATATCCAGATGTGATCACGGCTCGTGCACCAGAGGAGATTCCCGGCCTCGTCGAAATAAGAATTGTTCAGGCCGCTGTACTCTGTGTAAGGGATTTCCATGGGATTGTACTTGTAGCTCTTGCAGGATGCGCCGTTGTAAAGGCTGAGCATGGTGGAAGTCTGGATACACATGAGTCCGTCAGGGAGCATAGTCATGTTCCGGACATTGTTGTCCGGCAATCCGCTCGATGTATCAAGCATCTTGAACAGATATCTTTCAGCCTGCTTTCCCGGACTGGTTCCGGGATACGGGCCTGCGGCACGGGCCGTCACCGGCAATACGGAAATCAGGACAAGATACACTAAGAGCAAGGCTGCATACGCACCGGGCACTCCGGCGGCGTGTTTACGGTGAAGTGTCATAGTTTCAGTCATGTGGTCTGTTTTTCAAAGTTACCACTTTTTCAGGAAACGGTAAAACAGATTTTCGGAAAATGCGAATCCGCAAGGCCGGACCAGGCCTGTACTAAAGTACGGACGGTGAAAAATAATGCAAACTGATAAGTAATTCAGAGTCCCTGACCGTAATTATTAATGCGTATCCGATTAAATTTGAAAGTCACTTTTGGGTTTGCTCCCTTTAAGAGGGGTGACACGAAAATGAAAAAGAGATTTCGAAGAAATTTTTATGGAAAAACATCTTGATATGAAAAGGATCATAAGAGCGGCTGCGGCTCTGGCATTATGCATATTGCCATCCGTCATGGCATCCGCATCGGCCGGCCGTACAGGAAACGGCGACAATGCAGGGACACAGGGCCCGGAGACATACAGCATCTCCTCGCCTGACGGGAGACAATGCGCGGAAGTAAGCATATCCGTACTGCAGGCTTCCGGGCATACCGGAGAAGGCAACACGCGTATCTCCTATTCTACTTTCCTTGACGGAAGACCGGTAATAACGGAATCCGCAATGGATATCGAGATTGACAACCATGTATGGGAGCACGCTATGGGAAAATTTTTCAAAGCACATGAAAGATGGTTTGATGACCTCAAGCTCAAATCCGTGACGGAAACATCCAGGGACACTGTCTGGCACAACCGGTTCGGAGAACGTTCCACAGTACGGGATGCATACAACGGGATGATATTCCATTTCGCCAAGGATGACGCATCGAAATACAGCCTTGACATAGAGGTCCGGGCATACGACGAAGGCATAGCGTTCAGATACATGCTTCCGATGCACCCTGACGCCATTTACCACAGGATCAAGGCGGACAACACGGAATTTTCTTTCCCGGACGGCAGCATGGCATGGTACACCTCCTGGGCGCAGGGGCCTTATGAGCTGCGTCCTTTCGAAGGCTGGGAAGATGAATGCGAGCGTCCGATGACCGTAAAGATCAGCGACAGCCTCTATGCCTCTGTCGGGGAAGCCGGGCAGACAGACTTCCCGAGGACCAAGCTCCGGCTCAGCGCCACAAGGCCGAATACGGTGATGGCAGCCCTCAATGACAACGGCACAGACGTAGTGACTCCGTACAACATGCCGTGGAGAGTGGTCATGGCAGCTGACAGGCTCGGCGGCCTGGTCGAAAACAACGACATTTTCCTGAATCTCAACGAACCTTCCGCCATCGCTGACGACAGCTGGATACGTCCCGGCAAAATCATGCGCGAGACCAGGCTCAATACGGAAAACGCTATGGCAGTGATAGACTTCTGCGCCGCGCACGGCATGCAGTACCTGCTCTTCGACTGGCTCTGGTATGGACCGGCTTTCGATTTCGCAAGCGATGCCACACAGGTCGTGGCACCTATTGACATGCCGGAAGTCATAGCCTACGGCAAGGAAAAAGGCGTAGGAATATGGTTGTACGTAAACCAGCATGCCCTCCAGAACCAGGCGGAAGAACTCTTCCCTCTGTTCCGGGAATGGGGAGTGGCAGGAGTCAAATTCGGTTTCGTACAGTTCTGTAACCAGCATTGGGCCGACTGGGTACACCGCCTGGTACGGCTTGCCGCCGAAAACAGCCTCATGGTGAACATACATGACGAATACAGGCCGACAGGCTATTCCCGCACTTATCCTAACTTACTTACCCAGGAAGGAATCAGGGGAAACGAGGAGTTTCCTCCTGCATGGCATGACACCGTCCTTCCTTTTACGCGGATGCTTTGCGGAGCAGGAGACTACACGGTATGCTATTTCGATCCGCGCATAAAGAACACACATGCGCATCAGCTGGCATTCCCGATAGTCTTCTTCTCCCCATTGCAGACTCTCTACTGGTACGATACACCGGCAAGGATAAAGGAAGTGCCGGAGCTGGAACTTTTCGACAATATCCCTGTGGTCTGGGACGACACACGTGTAATAGATGACAGCATCGGTGAACATGTCGCCATTGCCCGCAGGTCCGGAGAAGAATGGTATGCCGGAGCCCTTGCCGGGGACGAGGCCTGCGGACTGGAAGTCAATACCGGAGAGTTTCTGGAGGAAGGCAGGGAATACTTAGTCAGGACATATACCGATGACATGGATGCCGACACACCGACAAAGGTAAAGGTCTCAGGATATCTGGTCAAAGGCGGGGACATCCTGAAATTCAGACTGCAGGCCAGAGGCGGGGCCGTGATGCATTTCATACCGGCAGACGGCATCAGTACCAAAGGATACAAGAAACCTGGAAAAAAGACGATATTATGATAAGAAAGGTACTTGCGACGATAGCATCAGTCCTGCCGCTTCTGACGGCAGCTGCCCAGGAACTGACGATACACCCTGTCCCGAAAGAAATATACTACCCGATGCACAATGATGACTTCACTGTCCAGGTGCGTATCCCGGGAAAGGAATGGCACGACCTGTACGAATACAAGGTCAAGGTCAACATGGACAATCCCACGGAAGCCTCGATGGTATACTTCGACTGTGACTGCCCGGTGGAAATAATGGTGAGGAAAAACAACGGCACCGCAAAGGAGGCTGTGATACGGCCGCTTTCCTGCGGTCTCGAAGGGCGGCTCAAGGACAACATATTCACATTCACTCTCGACAGGCCGAGGAACATCTCTGTAGAATTCGACGGAGACAGGCACCGCAACCTGCACATCTTCGTGAACAGTCCTGAAGAGGATACGCCGTCGGAGGGAGACAAGGGCGTGATGTACTTCGGCAAAGGCGTGCACACGCCTGCGGAAGGCTTGGACGGCTTCACCGTCCCGTCCGACACGTACGTCTATCTCGCCCCTGGAGCAGTGCTGAAAGGTACCATTATCTGTGATTCCGTAAAAAATGTCAGGATCGGAGGCAGGGGCTTCCTTCTCACTCCGAACCGGGGCATCCAGGCTACATGGTCTGAAAACATCGAAGTGAAGGACATTATCGTGATAAATCCGAGACATTACACCTTCCTCGGAGGACAGAGCAGGAATATCAGCATACGGAACCTGCGCTCGTTCAGCTATCAGGGATGGAGCGACGGACTTGACTTCATGAGCAGCAGCGACATCACTGCAGACAACGTGTTCATGCGCAACTCCGATGACTGCGTCGCCATATACGGGCCGAGATGGGAATACCGCGGCGACACCAGGAATATTGTCATTCAGAATTCAGTGCTATGGGCAGACATCGCACATCCCATGAACATGGGCATACACGGATATACGGCAGACGGCAAAGGCAATGCCATCGAGAATGTCGTATTCCGCAACATAGATGTGCTCGAACATGACGAGGATGACCCTGACTACCAGGGATGTATGGCCATCTGCTGCGGGGACCTCAACAGGATAAGCGGAATAAGATACGAGGACATCCGTGTGGAAAGGGTCGAAGAAGGCCGGCTCTTCCATCTGGAAGTGGTGTTCAACAGCAAATACTGTACGGCACCAGGCAGCTATATAAAGGATGTGGTGTTCAAGGACATAAAATGTGCACCGGTGGCAGACATCAGGCCTTCGCTGATAAAAGGATATGACGGAGAAAGGAAAATCAGCGGGGTCGTATTCGAAAACGTCCGTATCGGCGGCAGGAAGATGAAGAGCACGGAAGGGTTCATCATGAACGGTTATGCAGAGGATATCACTGTAAGATAAAGTACGTATCGCGCATGTCCGCGACCAAGGCACACCGCGTGTCAGGGACAAGGCACACCGCGTGTCAGGGACAAGGCACAGACAAGGAAAAGGACGGATATTACCAATGAGGACAACATTCAAGGAGTATATGGAAAGAGGATTGACAGCGACGGTAGCGGCCATTGCAGCAATGGTATTCGGCACCGCAGCCTATTGTGGAGACACAGAAGTAAGTCACGGACACATCAGCATTCCCGTACTCGGGACAGAATACCCGAGAATGATTGACGGAGACGCATGCCGGCAGGATATCCGGGACATGCTCGGGACCGAGGCCGGCGCCAAGGCAATGGACGGGCTGACAGCAAGGATCAGACCCTATACTGACAGGCATGTCACCGATCCGGAATGGATAGTAAGCCGCCTCCAGATGTACTGGGACAGCCATGCGGATAAAATATATGTGCGTGGAGAAGAGCTTGACCATGTGTCCGGACATGCGCCGGTACCGACCGTAAGGTTCACCGCCTCAAGAGGGACAGCCACCAGCTACAGAAGGCCCAGGCTTGAAGACATAAAGCCTTACCAGGACTCGCTCGGACTGTGGATGCACAACAAGACCAAGCCCGGCGAACCTCTTGAATGGGCCGACCCGCGCAAGACAGGGCGGAACGTGGAATCCATCAACCTGGAGATAATGAATCTCGCGAGGGATGCGGCCTTCCTCTGGTGGTGGTCGGGAGACAGCCGTTACGCGCAGTTCGCCGCAGACATCTTCGACACCTACATGACGGGACTATACTACAGGGATGTCCCGGAAGACGTCAACCACGGACACCAGCAGACCATTATCGGGCTCACGTCATTTGAAGTCATACATGAAGACACTGCCATACCCGCAGCGGAATGCTATGACTTCCTGCATGATTTCCTTGTCAGGACAAGGCCCGGGAAAATCAGCATCTACGAAGACGCTTTCAGGAAATGGGCGGACTGCATCATAGCAGGAGGGGTGCCGCACAACAACTGGAACCTGATACAGGCCCAGTTCGTCCTCCGTATCGCCCTCATCCTCGGGCCGGACAGCACCTATTCCGACGGGAGAGGCCGTGAATGGTATCTGAACGAGATATTGAATGAAGACTCCATCCGCCAATGGTCTCCCGGCAGGCTGATAGAATACGGTTTCGACCCGGAGACAGGCCTGTGGAAAGAATCCCCGGGATACTCCATGATGGTACTTAACGAATGGGGCAGCTTCATCAGGCTTCTCGACACAGTTCTCGGAGTCGACCTTGTCTCGGAATACCCGATATTGGCGGAAGCTGCCAGGAACATACCTCAATACCTCTTCCCGAACGGGATCATCTGCGGGTGGGGAGACACGCACTGCGGACCGTTGTCCACAAGTTTCCTGCCTGTAATGATCGAGAACGCGGCGCTTCACGGCAAGGACGGGGAGGAAGAGTATTTCACGCGCATGTATAAATATTTCGTTCCGGAAGCCGACATCAATTCCGGACTGGAGATGTCACTGCCGGCAAAAGTGTCCACATTCACCTCAATGCGTCCTCCAAAGATCAGACAGGATGTCGCTGCCGGTACCATAGAAGACTATGTCAGCCCTGTGTTCTGGTCAGAGGGAGTCAGCTGGTTCGCCGCACGTACCGGGATGGATCCCGAGAGGAGTCTCATGGTCAGCATAGCAGGATCGATGGGGAACCACATGCACGCCAACGGCATTTCAATGGAACTGTACGGAAGAGGCTACATCATGGCACCGGATGCAGGCCGTGGCTCAGGATACACGAGTCTCGACTACACGGAATACTATTCGCAATTCCCGGCACACAATACGGTATGCGTGGACGGAGTCTCTTCCTACCCGGTAATGCAGTCGCGTCATGCATACAGGCTGGACGGCTGCTATCCGATGCCTGAAAAGAAAGACAGTCTCTACAAAGGATTGATGTTCGGAGACTTCAGCTTCCTGGAGCCGGAGACATATTCAGATCAGAGAAGACAGGTGATGATTGTCAACACAGACCCTGCAAACGGGTACTACATTGATGTCTTCCGCTCCAGACGCAGGGACGGCAAAGACAAGATGCACGACTATTTCTACCACAACATAGGACAGGAATTCACTCTTTCCGTGAAGACGGAGCCTACTGAAGAACTTTCGTTCGCCGGAGCGCATCTCAGCGCATATTCCTACCTGTGGAACAAATCTGCCGCAATGACAGACGAAGATATCAGCGGAGTGTTCACGATGACCTGCAGGGACGGGCGGCAGGCCGGAATGAAGATGTGGATGAAAGGAGAGAAGGACCGGAAGGTGTTCAAGGCTTACGCACCTTACATCGACGGTCTGAGCAGGATGGAAATGCCATACGACGTGAAGTCCTCCCCTTGCCAGACTTTCGTGGCGAGGCAGTACGGCAACGCCTGGGACAAGCCGTTCATCGCTGTCTACGAGACCTACTCGACAGAATACCCAGGCATGGTGGAGACCGTGGAATTCCGTTCATGCGGAGACGGGTCGGATGCGGCCGGGATTATCATCGGGAAGGCTGACGGAAGACAGGATGTGGTCATCAGTTCAGACAGCATGCAGGTATCAGTCTGCGGAGAGCTGTCCTGTGAGGCCGTGATAGCGATGGGCAGCCGCACTCCGGGACAGGACGATGATATCACGGCAGGAGATACGGGCGGCTGCGGGCTGCAGGTATTCATGCACAAAGGACGGCACGCCTCATTCTGCGGCATATCGATAGAATGCAGAGAACCTGCCACGGCAGCAGTGGCCGTCGACAACGGGCGTATATATTACATGTCAGACAAGGAATGCACTGTCAGGGCCGGTGGCAAAAAATACAGGCTTCCCGCCTCAGGTTTCAGGAAACTGTAATCCGGAATACCCGGCATTAATCTGACTTTTATCCGGAATATCAGATATTTATCCGGAATATCTGACATTTATCCGATAAAATGGCAGAAAAAGACCTTCGTGGAACGACAGAAGATCAAGACAGCCGGATTTTGGAGAAATAATTCGTCGGACTGACCTTATATTTAAGTAAATTGGCGGGATAAAACGTAATAGTTACTGTCATGAAAAAGAAAACGGCTTTTACATTTGCGCTTGCCCTCGGCATGGCAATCTCCGTTTCCCGTGCGGAAACGGACCGCGACACTTACACCAATCCTGTCCTGTGCTTCGACTACTCGGACCCGGATGTCGTGAGGACCGGAGACGACTACTGGATGACAGCGTCTTCGTTCAACTGCATCCCGGGGCTTCCTATCCTGCATTCCAGGGATCTGGTGAACTGGGAAATAGTGAACTACGCCCTGGACAAGCTGGAGCCTGAAGACTTTTTCAGCAGGCCGCAGCACGGGAAAGGCGTCTGGGCTCCCTGCATAAAGTTCCATGACGGATGGTACTATATCTATTGGGGCGACCCTGATTTCGGCATCTATATGGTCAGGACACGCGACCCGCGCGGCAAATGGTCTGAACCGGTGCTGGTCAAGGCAGGGAAAGGGCTTATCGACCCGTCTCCGCTGTGGGATGACGACGGGAAAGTCTACCTTGCCCATGCATGGGCCGCAAGCCGCAGCGGGCTTAACAGCATCATCACCATATCCGAAATGAATGCCGAAGGTACGGCCTGCATATCCGACGAGATAATGGTATTCGACGGCAACAGGGACGGACATCACACTGTAGAAGGCGCCAAGCTCTACAAAAGGAACGGATACTATTACATTTTCGCTCCTGCAGGAGGTGTGGCCACAGGATGGCAACTTGTGATGAGGTCACGCGACATATACGGGCCATACGAGGCACGCAACGTGATGGACCAGGGCGACAGCGACATCAACGGCCCGCATCAGGGGGCATGGGTCAAGACCCCGTCAGGGGAAGACTGGTTCATCCATTTCCAGGAAATGCAGCCTTACGGACGCATAGTACACCTCAACCCGATGGAGTGGAAAGAGGACGGATGGTGCACAATAGGTGAAGACAAGGACGGGGACGGACGAGGAGAACCTGTGCGGAAATGGAAAAAGCCTGACACCGGAAACTCAGGAGAAAGATACAACATGGTGACGTGCGATGAGTTCAATTCCATAAAGCCCGGACTCCAGTGGCAATGGCATGCAAACCGCCAGGACTGGTTCGGATTCACCGGCGGATACGGATTTTTCCGGCTGTACGGTCACAGGGAAGACGTGCCGAACCTCTGGGGCGTTCCGAACCTGTACCTTCAGAAAATGCCGGCCGGGAAATTCACCGCGACAACCAGGCTCAGCTTCAACTCCAAGGGCGACGGCGACAGGGCCGGGCTGGCAGTCATGGGCTTCGACTATGCCTGCATAGCGATAGAACGGGACGGGGATAAAGCCTCGATACTGTACATTACATGCAAGGATGCCGACAAGGGCACTGCGGAAGAAGTCACTGTCCTCGCGGAGACCGGGCTCGAAAGAGTGGAAAGCGGGGCCACCCCAAAATACACGACAGACATCTGGTTCAGGGTAACTGCCGGCCGTGACGGGAAATGCAGGTTCGCATACAGCACCGACGGGAAGTCCTACAAGGACGCAGGATACGAGTTCCAGGCACGTGAAGGAAGGTGGATCGGCGCCAAGACAGGATTCTTCTGCTCCAGTTCAGGCACCGGCAAAGACAGGGGATGGATTGACGTGGACTGGTTCAGGACAGAACCGGAACTCTTTTGAAAACAATATAATATCACAGAATAATGACAAGAGAAGTATTTGCAGCCGCAGCCATATTCATTGCAGCGCTCAGCTGTACGCCGGATCAAGGCAATCCGGCAGCCGAAGCCGAACAAGGCCTTGACTATTGCGCAAGGCAGACCGCCAGGACACTGTCACAGATCCGTCCGGCAGGCTATATGCTGTCGCCGAAAAACATAGCACCCGGCGACAGCACATGGAACCTGTACCCCGTGAGCAAGGAACTGTGGACAGAAGGCTTCTGGCCCGGCATATTATGGTACGACTACGAATACACCTCTGACAAGGACATACTTGCCGCCGCAGAGGAATACACCGGAGCGCTGGAATTCATAAGCACGATTCCGGCTTACGACCATGACCTCGGTTTCGTGATATTCTGCAGCTACGGCAACGGCTACAGACTGACCGGGAAAGAAGAATACAAGAAGGTCATCCTCGAGACGGCGGACAGGCTTGCGTCCCTGTATAATCCGGCTGTCGGGACCATTCTTTCCTGGCCGCGCGAAGTGGAGAATTTCGGCGGGCACAACACTATCATGGACAATATGATAAACCTGGAAATGCTGTTCTGGGCGGCAGAGAACGGTGGCCGCCCGGAATATGCCGACATCGCACGCTCGCACGCCGACACCACCATGAAATACAATTTCAGGCCGGACGGCACCTCATACCACGTGGCCGTATACGACCCTGCAAGCGGAAAACATATAAGGAGCTGCACGCACCAGGGGTATTCCGATGACTCCATGTGGGCCAGAGGCCAGGCATGGGGCATTTACGGCTACACGATGTGCTACAGGTACACCCATGACAGTAAATACCTGGACTTCGCATGCAGGATCACTGACACCTATCTGTCACGTCTGCCGGAGGACATGGTGCCGTACTGGGATTTCGATGACCCCGGCATACCGGACGTCTCCAGAGATGCGTCTGCAGCTGCCGTAGTGGCATCGGCGCTCATAGAACTTTCCGGCTATGTACCTGGAGACAAGGGCGCAGGATATCTTGCCGCCGCCAGGAAAATGCTGGACTCCCTTTATGACAACTACCGCGGCGGAGAAGCATGTCCGGCATTTCTGATGCACTCCACAGGCCACAGGCCTGCAGGCACGGAAATAGACTATGCCATAATATATGCGGACTACTACTACATCGAAGCCCTTCTCCGGCTGAAGGACAAGGGGATGTAGCGTATATCGGCACGGCGGCACACCGGGGCGGGAGACGAAGACATTTGACGAAGACATTTGTCCGGAAAAATTGTTATTTTCGCGATACGAACTTTTACCGGACAATGGAATACAGGAGAATCATCACAGCAGCTGCCGTTATCCTCGGACTGTTCCTGACAAGAGGATTACCGGCACAGAATCACGAAGAAGCGAATTATGACGAAGCGGCCATCCCGCCGTACACTCTCCCGGAAGCACTTGTCTGCAATGACGGCACACCTGTCTCAGACAAGGAGACATGGGAAGGCATACGCAGGCAGGAGCTTCTTGACATATTCTCGGAGGAGATCTACGGCCGGCTTCCCGATGCAGATATCAGCACTACATACAATATACTGGAAGAAGGCAGCCCTGCGCTCGGAGGGAAGGCGGTACGCAGGCAGGTCGAGATAGTGTTCCGGAGAGACAGCATCTGCAGGAAAGCCTTGATGCTCATGTATTTCCCTTTCACGGACGAGAAAGTGCCCGTCTTCCTGCATTTCAACTTCCAGGGCAACCAGACCGTATCCGATGACCCTGGCATCATCCCGTCAGAATACTCAAGACGTCCGCGAGGGAACCAGAAGAACCGCTGGCCGGTCGGGAAGATAATCGATGCCGGCTACGGACTTGCCACAATCCACTATTTTGATTTCTACCTTGACCGGAAAGACAATTTCACGGAAAGCGTCATGCCGCTATTCGGGTACAGGTCGGCAGAAGACGTGCCTGATGACGGAGGAATGGCCATCAGCGCCTGGGCATGGGGATACAGCCGGGCAATGGACTATCTTGAGACAGATCCGTCAACGGACGCCTCCAGGGTGATTGTGGCCGGACATTCCCGTCTCGGGAAGGCAGCCTTGTGGGCCGGGGCACAGGACACCAGATTCGCCGTCATCATATCCAATGATTCCGGCTGCGGCGGGGCGGCACTGTCCATGAGGCGCATCGGAGAGACTGTAAATGAAATCAACAAGATTTTCCCACACTGGTTCTGCAAAAACTTCAGGAAATACAGCTGGAATGAAGACAATCTGCCGGTCGACCAGCATGAACTGCTGGCATTGGCGGCACCGAGACCACTGTATGTCGCAAGTGCCGAAGAAGACCGGTGGGCTGATCCGAAAGGCGAATTCCTCTCGCTGTGGCATGCTTCGGAAGTGTATTCCCTCTATGGATACAAAGGCATGCCGTCTCCTGAGATGCCGGAAGTGAATTGTCCGGTGATGGAAAGGACTGGCTACCACATAAGGACCGGTATCCATGATGTGACAGACTATGACTGGGACTGCTTCATAAAGTTCTCCGACAAATGGCTGAAGCCGCGATATGCCGTGACCACGCTGTCTGTCAACTACATGAGGGAAGAGCCGGATTTCACGGCGGAGCTCGGCAACCAGGCCCTTATGGGCACTCCAGTGAAAATATTGGAAGATTCCGGATACTGGAGGAAGATCCAGTCCCCTGACCCGTACACGGCATGGTGCGTGGATCTCGGACTCAAGGAGATGTCCGCAGACGAGATTGAAAACTACATATCGGCAGCGAAAGTGATATGTACGGCTGACTACAGCACCGTCCTGAATGCACTGCCTGCCAGCCAAAGGCCAAAAAGAAAATCAGGTGAAGACGCGCCGGAGAAAATCTGCGACATAGTGGCCGGAGACCTTCTTCTGGCCACAGGCAAGCCGGCTAAAGGCTTCCGCGAAGTAATGCTGCCTTCCGGAGAAACAGGATATGTTCCGGAAGAAGATACCGCAGTCTTCAGCGAGTGGCTTGCCTCACGTGACCCGTCACCGGACAATATCATAGGCTCTGCCATGAATTTCATCGGAGTACCTTACATGTGGGGCGGAACATCCATCAAGGGTGTAGACTGCAGCGGACTTACCAGGATGGTGTGGTTCATGAACGGCATTCTCCTGCCGAGAAACGCGTCAGACCAGGCCAAGATCGGACTTCCGGTGGAAATCGCCGCCGACACCGTCCGTTTCCCGTTCGGGACTGAGGAAGGGCAGGCCGATTCTCCTGAATTCAGGGAAGAAATGCTGCGCAGGATATCAAGGCTGCAGAAAGGCGACCTCATTTTCTTCGGGACACCGGCTGCCACAGACAGTGACGGGAACACCATATCCGGCGAAAGCATTTCACATGTAGGCATATATACAGGTGACGGAAAATTCATACATGCGTCACGGCTCGTCCGCATCAGCTCCCTCATACCGGGCAGCCCGGATTACTACGAACTTTCCGGAAAGATGATCAAGGCCCGCAGGATTGCAGGAAGCGGGCTGGCCGAAGGAGTAGAGGCCATCGCAGACAGCCCGGCATACTGCCTGCCTGGAACGGACAGGCGACACGGCCGGTCAGACAGATAAGATCCATTGATATGCAGAAGACCACACGAAGAGACTTCATAAGGAAAGCAGGACTGCTGGCCGCAACAGCCATGGCAGTCCCGTCAGCCGTATTGGACGGAAAGACAACACGGGCCAGGACCGCAGAAAGCTTAATTCCCCGGGAAGACAGCCACGATGCAGGAAAAGGACGGCTGACACTCGAATGGAAGGATTTCACCGGAGTGATGAAGCATACCTTCACCATCTCCGGCTCCTCACGGAACAGCACACCGATTGTCATCACAAGAATTACCTGGAACGGATACACCGGATACGGAGAAGCTTCCATGCCCCCTTATCTCGGAGAGAGCCAGGCGTCAGTACATGAATTCCTGAAAAAAGTGAGGGATGAAATTCTTCCCCGCTTCGACGATCCGTTCAGAATCCAGGAAATAATGGAGGAGACCGACCGGCTTGCCGCGAACAATACTGCGGCGAAAGCATCCGTGGACATCGCCCTGCACGACCTGACAGGCAGAATCATGGGACAGCCGTGGTGGAAAATATGGGGCTTCTCTCCTGAAAAAACGCCATGCACGTCATTCACGATAGGCTACGATGACGATGATGAAGTCGTCAGGGAGAAGACGGATGAAGCCTCATGGGCGAAGATCCTGAAAGTCAAGCTCGGCATGGGAGAAGAAGCCGACAAGAGGATGATCAGGCTCATCAGAAGCATAAACCGGGATACTCCAATATGCATTGACGCCAACCAGGGATGGAACGACCGTTACATGGCCCTGGACATGATTGGATGGCTGCGTGAGAACGGTGTCGTGATGATAGAACAGCCGATGTCCAAATACGACCTTGACAGCCACGCATGGCTCTGCGAAAGGAGTCCTCTGCCCATAATCGCCGACGAATCCTGTCAGCGGCTTACGGACATCCGGAAACTGGCGGGAGCCTTCCACGGTATCAATATCAAACTGATGAAGTGTACCGGCATGAGGGAGGCACGCGAAATGGTCACCCTGGCCAAGGCACTCGGGATGAAACTCATGATTGGCTGCATGACAGAGACATCCGTAGCCATATCGGCTGCAGCACAGCTCTCTCCCGAAATGGAATGGGCGGACCTTGACGGGAATATTCTCCTGGCCAACGATTGTTTCGACGGGATGAAGCTCCACGACGGGAAAATCACCCTTGACGACATGCCCGGCTTAGGGGTGACGCCAAAAGGCCTCCTGGCATAACGGTTATCTTCGTCTTCATAAATCAGGCAAGCACCGTTTTCCTCTTACGTTATCCGTAAGTTGGGAGAACACGAAACCGTAAAATCGTTCGACTGTGGAGACACAGACCTGAACGATTTTATTTTGAACGAATCCGGACTTTACTGTAAGGCTTTGTTGGCAGTCAGTTATGTGTTTGAATCCGAAGATGATACAAAGCACGAGCATATTGCCGCCTACTTCAGTTTGGCTAACGACCGTATATCGCTGGCTGACTTTCCAAATAAAACGGAATTCAACCGTTTTCGCAAGCACAGGTTTGTCAACGAAAAACGCCTAAAAAGTTATCCGGCAGCAAAGATATGCCGTTTGGCTGTTGACCAATCACTGAAAGGCCAACGTGTAGGACATAACCAATCCTCTGACACAATCTGACAGGGCAACCGCATCAAAAAGTATAAGGATATTTAAAGGAATGTAGTATTCCATCAGGATTACCGAGAGGAAGAGGGGAGCGTGTCACCAGAGAAGAAATGCAGGTGAAAAAACGATAAAAAACACGAGAAGGAACAGGAGAAATATTTGTATATATCATTGATTTTCATTAACTTTAATTACTGTAACGATTAAGAATCAATGATTATGAACTGCCAGATATTCTCTGATTTCCCGGACCACCGTGTCACGGGCAGATGCCATTATTCCATCTCCGACCTTCTGACGATAGCGCTGCTGACTTACCTGTGCGGAGTGGAGGACTATGTGGACATGAGCGAGTTCGCTCGTCTGCGGGCGAGGGAGTTCGGCCTCCTGGGAGGCAACGTGACCTCCCCGTC